>DASTOO010000171.1:0-23299 GCA_035762505.1 Candidatus Krumholzibacteriia bacterium | reverse complement strand
AGGGACGCGGTGGCGCCGTCGGGCGGCATCCCGATCGGCCAGGCGAAGAGCTTCATGGTCCCGCTCGTGATGAACAGGAGCGCCGCCACGATCCGAAGCAGCGCGTGGAGCTGCGGCGCCCAGGATGACCAGGTTGTGACCGCGCTCATGACGACGCTCCCTTCGCGACCAGGTCCGCGAGACGCTCGAGGCTCTCGCTCCAGCCCTGGGTCCCGCCCATCCTCAGCATGGCATCGCGGATTGCGGCGGTGCGAACGCGCGTGCGGATGGTGAGTCGGGTCCGTCCTCCGAGATCCTCGAACGCAACCGTCTGCAGCAGTTCCCCGACGGGGTCGCTGTCCTTCGGCCGGTTCGGATCGATGAGATCCTTGAACTCTTCGGGGTGTTCGGAGAGGTCCATCGTCATGACGAGCCGGCTGGGCTCCACGATCTCGCGGTACACGCCTTTGACGGGAAAGTCCACGCCGTCGGGGCCGCGCATCACGATGCGGAATGCCCCGCCCGGCCGCACGTCCATCTCGCACACCGGATTGCTGAACGTGTTGGGACCCCACCACCGGGCCACGTGCGCGGGATCCGTCCACGCCTTCCACACCAGCTCCCGCGGGGCGTCGAACTCGCGCGAGATCACCAGATCGCGCTCGGTCGCCGCGCTCTCGATACGGGCCACCATGGCGTGGAGATGCGTATTGAGCCGGTTCAGCGTCTGGACCGCTCCCTCGTCCGCGCCGTACTCCCGGACCACGCGCTCGCGCTCCTCCGCCGACGGGAAGAGCATGCGCATGGTGAGCGCGGTCTGTTTGCCCTGCTGAGTGAAGGTCACCGTCACGTGGAACTCGACGTCCTCGACGTCCCCATCCCCGCCGTGCCGGTAGACGAGGCGTTCAGGCTCTGCGACCTCGATGAAGTGGATCCGGTTCGGGTAGTCACGTCCGTCGGGGCCGTGCATGATGAACCGCCACGCGCCACCAGGCTTCACATTCATTTCATGGGTCGTGGTGGTGAAGCCGTTCGGCCCCCACCATTGCCCGACGTGCTCCTGTTGTGTCCACGCCTTCCACACCAGCTCGCGCGGCGCTGCAAAGACGCGCGTGAACACGAGCTCGCGATCGGACACCACTCCCGCACTCTTACTCGCGGCCATTGTGTTCCTCCTTCATCCGCGCCACGCAGTCGGCGAGACGCTCGAAGCTCTCGGACCAGCCGCCCCGGTGCCCGTCGCGCGCCTCGACCGACGCAAAGCCGGTCTGGTGGAAGGTGAGCTTCGTCTTTCCGCGCTGTGCCACGAGTGTGATGGTCACCAGCGTTTCGTGCCCGGGTGTGCCTTTCGGCTCCTCCCACGCGTGCGTGAAGACAAGACGTTCGGGGCTCGTGATTTCGCGATAGACTCCGCCGAGCCAGTACTCGGTGCCCTCGGGCGAACGCATGCACGCCCGCCAGCGCCCGCCCGGACGCAGGTCACCCTCGCTATGCGTGACCGTGAATCCGTGCGGCGCGGACCAGTGCATGAGGTGCACACGATCCGTCCACGCGCGAAATACGAGTTCTCGTGACGCATCGAAGACGCGGGTGATGACGAGCTCGCGGCCGCGCGCGCTACGCGCGGCGGGCTTTGGTTTTGCCGCGGGGGCGCGTCCTTGAGCCTGTGACTGTCTTGCCGGTTCTCTTGCGGGTTCGCGGGCGGCCATGTTCCTTCTCCTTCGCTTGCAGTTGGGTCAGGTAATCGTCCAGTCGATCGAAGCGCTCCTCCCAGAAGCGGCGGTAGTGGTCTATCCAGTCGGAGGCGTCCTTGAGCGGGGCAGCCTGGAGCCGGCGGGGGCGCCACTGCGCGTCGCGGCCGCGCGAGATGAGCCCTGCGCGCTCCAGCACCTTGAGGTGCTTGGAAATGGCGGGGCGGCTCATGGCGAACGGCCTTGCGAGCTCGGTCACCGCGGCGTCTCCCGTCGCCAGGCGCGCGAGAATCGCGCGGCGGGTGGGATCGGCGAGGGCCGCGAAGGTGTTGCTCAGTTGATCGTGCGTCATCTGTAAGAAACCCCCCAGTTACGTAACCGCTCGGTAACATACACGGAGACGGCCGGGGCGTCAAGGGGGTCGATCACACACGGACCGCATTCCGCAAAAATTCTTCGCGCGGGCTCTTGACGTGACCAATTGGTCACGTTATCATTCCCTCACATTAACAACCGGGCGACGAAAGCGCCCGCCAGACCATGGAGGTCATCTCATGAAACAGGCCGCGTTGGACGATCTGCACCTCGATTTCGAGCAGACCATTGAAATCAAAGCCGCCCCGGGGGATGTGTTCGAAGGGCTCATCCAGCACATGTGCCACCTGGAGGGCGAGGAGGGACGGCCCCCGGTGAAGCTCCGCCTGGAGCGCTGGCCCGGCGGGCGCTGGTTCCGCGACCTCGACGGCGGCAACGGGCACCTGTGGGGTTTCGTCCAGTCCATCAAGCCGCCGACGCTGCTCGAGCTGTTCGGCCCGATGTTCATGTCACAGCCGGTGTCGGGCCACATCATCGTGCGCCTCACGCCCGTCCCCGGCGGCACGAAGCTCGTCTTCAAGAACGACATGTTCGGGATGATCCCGCCCGACGTGAGAGAGGGGCTCTCCGAAGGCTGGGACAGCATGCTGGCCGCGATCAGGCGCGATGCGGAGAAGTAGGCTTACCGAACCAGCATGCCTGCACGCGGGGTCGGGGTCGTGAGCAACGACCTCGATCCCGTGTGGAAGGCGCTCTCCGACCCGACGCGCCGCGCGATCCTCGATCTGCTGCGCAAGGGACCACGCACGACCACCGAGATCGTGGAGAAGTTCCCGCAGCTCACACGCTTCGGCGTGATGAAGCACATCGGGGTTCTGCGCGACGCCGGGCTCGTGCAGACGCGCCAGGAGGGGCGGCGCGCGCTGAACAGCCTCAACGCGGTCCCGATCCGGATGATCTACGAGCGCTGGGTGAGCGGCTACCAGGACCTGTGGGCGAGCAAATTGACGTCGCTCAAGAAGGCGCTGGAGACGGACGGATCGGGCAGGAAGCGGTGAGCGCGCCTACTCCGCGCGGGTCATCTCGACCACGTCGACGATCGGGCCCACCTGGTGCGTCCCCATCGCGTCGGGGATGACGCGCAGCTTGAAGCTGACTCTCAGACTATCCACCTGGAATTCTTCCAGCAGCGACCGGGGATCGTAGGTCGTTCCGTCGTCGGATTGAATCGCGTAGAACCCGCCCTCGATTTCCATGTGGACGATCAACCCGGTTCCCATGACGACATTCGGATCGACGGGCTGAATCGCGCCGCGGGTCAGCTCGAAGAACACGCCGTCCCACGGCGTGAAAACGCGATCGTTGTCGACCCAGATGAGGACGCCACCCGGCGCGGCCCACGGATTACCGTCGCAGCCGACCCACATCACGTCGATCGTCTTCTTGTCGATGCCGAGCGTGTGCGGCGCGATGTGGTACGACTCGCCGAGGAAGCGATCGGCGGGACGGGTCTCGAAGCCGTAGGTCGCGGCGCGGCAGGTGTCGTCGTGGGAGGCGGCGTGGCCTTCGGCGTACATGATGACGCGGCCGTGCCAGGCGGTCGCTTCGACTTCGGTCCTGGCACTCACGCCCGGGATCCGGTGCGCGACGATGGTCCACGCGCCGATGGGATCGGGCGACTCGGTCACATGCTCGGCCACTTGCCCGCTGGCGGGCGCGGCTTCCTCTTTCTTGTCCTTGCCGGAACAGGCCAGGGAAAGGGCCATGACCGTAACGAGTACGAAACGAAAGGTCGGGTCGCTGCGCATAAAGGTCCTTCCCATCTCCCGTCTACTCCGACTGCCCCGGCGGAATGCTCAGATACTCCCACTCGGCGCCGCGCATGGCCTTCGCCATGAAGACGATCTGACCGACGTGGTAGCTCACGTGCGCGAGGGAGCGGTGCAGCGCCTCCGCGACCGACAGCGGATGGTCCCGGATGACCACGGACCGCGCGAGGCTGCCGTCGTCGAGGTCGCTCAGCGTGTGGAACAGCGCCTGCCAGCCCTCTTCCCAGTGTCGCAGCAGCTCGCCGTGGGTCACGCGGCGCGGCTCGAACTCCGCTTTGCGGTCGCGCCATGGCTTCTCGCCGTCGGTGGTGAGGAAGTCGGTGAAGCGCGACTTGAGGTTGCCCGACACGTGCCAGGCAATGGTCGCCACGGAGTTCACCGCCTCGTTGCCCGGTTCGGCGAGCTGCTCCTCGGTGAGTTGATGGAACGATGCCTCCGCCAGCAACTTGTAGCGGTGGTACTCGGATTCAAGCGAGGCGATGGTGGATCGCATTGGGCCTCCGTTCGAATGATGCATCAATAGTAGCGCGGAAGCGGTCAAGCGACAAGAGAAGCAACCCGCCCCTTGACGCCTCCTCCCATCGCGCTTACACTCCTGTCAACATATCAACCGCCGAGCGCCGCGCCTTCGCTTTCGACGCGGCTCAAGGGAAGAGGGTGCGAATCCCTCGCGGTCCCGCCACTGTGATTGGCGAGCCATCCGCCCAGACCACTGGGGAAACCCGGGAAGGGGGCGGACGGCGTCCGAGCCATCAGCCAGGATACCTGCCGGGGTTGTCACCACCGAACTCCTCTTCGAGGACTGAGAGGAACGGGATGACGCCATCAATCCCATACATCGTCCACGCGGAAGACCGCTGACTCGCGGTTTCTTTGCGTTTCTGTTTACCGCCTTCGTCGCGCCGGCGGCCGCCGCGGCGACGACCGGCGACGTTCCCGACACGACCTACGTCGTGCCGCCGATCCTCATCGAGGCGGACCGGCCCGACCGTCGCGCAGAACTGACCGACCGCTCCGGCTTCGTCACCACGGTGGACCTCACCGCGCGCCGCGGCCGCGTCGAAGACCTCGCGGCGCTGCTCTCGCAGCTCGTCGGCGTGCGCGTGACGCAGTACGGCGGGCTCGGGAGCTTCGCGACGGTCTCGATCCGCGGCTCGTCGTCGAGCCAGGTGCGCACGTTCCTCGACGGAATGCCGATGGACGACCCCTACCTCGGCGTCACCAACTTGGGCGACCTCCCGCTGGGCGGCGTCGGGCGCGTGGAAGTCTATCGCGGCTTCTCGCCGGCGCAGCTCGGCGGCTCCGCGATCGGCGGCGCGGTGCATCTGGTGACGCGCGAGGACGGCACGCGGCCGGGGCCGCTCACCGGTCTGGAAGGCAATCTCTCGGGCGGATCGTTCGGCACGCAGCGGGAGAACGGGTCGCTGTGGTTGAAGCGTGGCCTGCTCCGCTTCTTCGCGCACGGCACGCACGAGCGCTCCGCCGGCGACTACACGTTTCACGACGACAACGGAACGCCGTTCAACCCGGACGATGACGAAACCGCCACGCGCGTCAACAACGACTTCGACGCGTGGAACGCGATGGCGCGCGTCTCGGCCGACGCGCCGGGCGTGGCGGACGTGTCGCTCGCGTACCACGACGCGTCGCGCGAGAACGGCGTTCCGGGGCTGGGGTCGTTCCAATCGACGGCGGCGCGCTCGGAGCGACGGCGGCGCATCGGGCAGCTGCGGTTCGACGGCGCGCCCGTGGCGAACCGGCAGATCCACTGGTGGGCCGACGGGTTCTACCAGCGCACGAATGACCGCTTCACGGATCGCGAGTCGGACCTCGCGCTGATTCCCACCGACACGGACAACGAGGTCGCGATGTACGGCGGAAGCACCCGCGCAAAGTGGTATATGTCGTGGCTCCCCGTTGCGCTGGAGGGGACGTTTACCGGGACGAAGGAGCAGTACCACCCGGTTAGCCATCTCCCGCAGCGGAGTGAGGGCCCGGACCGGTGGCGGCGATCGAGCACCGCTTCGATCGGCGCGGACGTTTATCTTCTGGATCAGAAGCTCGTCCTGACCTCTCTGTATCGCGTCGAGCACTACGAGAACGAGTTCTACGATCCGCCGCGCTTTCCGTGGCTCCCGCCCACACCGCAGGGCCGCGTGACCCACGAGGGGGAGACGCCGAGCGTCGGGGCACTTTGGCAGGCGACGTCCTGGCTCGCGGTCAAGGGAAACGCGGGTCGCTACTACCGGGTACCCACCTTCCTCGAGCTGTTCGGCAACACGGGCAGTGTGACCGGGAATGCAACTCTCGAACCCGAGAAGGGCGAGAACCTCGACGCGGGCATCGTCATCAGCGCGACCCGCACGGGCGCGCTTCGCGCGGTTCTGTTCGAGGTGAGCTATTTCGACAACACCGCCGAGAATCTCATCCTCTTCTTCCCCAACTCGCAGTACACGAGCAAACCCGACAACATCGGCTCGGCGCGAATCCGCGGGTGGGAGTTAAGCGTGGCGGCCTCGTTGCTGCAGCGTCTGGAGCTGTCCGCCGCGTACACGCGCATGGACTCGGAGGACACGAGCGACATCCCCTATTACCGCGGCAACGATCTCCCCTCGCGCCCGCGCGATGACGCGAGCGTGTCGCTCGCCGGCCTCGCGGGGCCGCTGCGGCTGACGTACGAGCTGCACCACATCGGTCCCAACTGGCTGGACCGCGCCAATCTACGCGCAGCCCCGTCGCGCACGCTGCACGGGGCGCTGCTTTCCGTGCGCACCCCCGTGGACGGACTCACGTTCGCACTGGAGGGTCGCAACCTGGGCAACGATCAGGCGGTCGACGTGGCGGGCTATCCGCTCCCGGGCCGCAGCATCTATTCCACCTTGAGCTATCGATACGAATAAGGAGAAATCATCATGCTGACTCGAATCGCTCTCACACTGGCCTATGTGCTCATGATCCTCCCGGCGGCCGCCGCCGCGCAGTCCTGCGACTACCTGCTCGTCTCCACCACCGACTTCTCGACGGGCTCAACGACGTCGCTGGACCCCGACACCAAGGCGCCCACCCTCAACGTGGAGGCGATCCACAGCGACGCCGTCCTGCGGGCGAGCGGCGTGGACGGGCTCGTGTACGTCGTGGGCCGCGCCGGCGGCAACCACATCCAGGTGCTGGACCCGTGCGACGACTTCGACACGATCGACCAGTTCTCCACCGGCGACAATTCCAACCCGCACGACATCGTGTTCGTCTCGCCCACAAAGGCGTACGTCTCGCGCTACGACCTGACGAGTGTTCTCATCATGAATCCGCAGACGGGTGCGACCCTGGGAACGATCAACCTCGCCGCGTTCGCCGACGCGGACGGCCTCCCCGAGATGGACCAGATGTTCCTCACCGACGACTACCTGTGCGTCCTTCTCCAGCGCCTGGACCGCAACATGTTCTACACGCCGGTGGGAACGAGCTACCTGGCGGTGATCGACCTTGCGACGGACACGGTGGTGGACATGAACCCGGTGGCGGGCGGCGTGCAGCCGGTGACGCTCCCCCGCACCAACCCGTACTCGGAGGTGAACCACCGTATCGTCGGTCCTGCGACCACGGCGTACTTCTCGTGCGTGGGATTCTTCGGCGTGCTGGACGGTGGCGTGGTCGCGGTGGATCTGGCGGACGTGACGTCGCAGTCGGTCGTTCTCACCGAGACGGCGGCGGGCGGGGACATTCTCGACGTGGAGATCATCAACGACACGCGCGGCTACGCCATTATCGCGACGCCGTCGTTCACGACGGAGCTGATCGCCTTCAACCCGTCGACGGGCGCGAAGATCGGCGGCACGCTGTACGCGCCCGGCGGATATGATCTCAACGACTGCGAGCCGCACGACCTGGGCGGCGTGCTGCTCCTGACCGACCGCAAGGCGACGAATCCGGGGGTGCGCTGCTTCGACCTCGCCACGGGTGCCGTGGCGGGCGCGCTGATCAATGTCGGGCTCCCGCCCTTCGACATTCTCGTGAGCGACGGCGTGCCGACCGCCGCGGGCGACACGCCGTCGCCCACGAGCCTCGGCGCGAATTACCCGAATCCCTTCAACCCCTCGACGACGATTCCCTTCGCGCTCGTGCGCGAGGGCCATGTGACGATTCGCATCTATGACGTCACCGGACGCGCGATCGCGACGCTGGTGGACGGCGTGCGCGCGGCCGGATCGCACGCGGCGACATGGGACGGCAGGACGAACGCCGGCGCGACGGCAGCTTCGGGGGTGTACTTCGCGCGCCTGGTCGCGGACGACGTCCGCCAGACACGAAAGCTAGTTCTGATGAAATAACGCGGGGATAAGAGAATGCGCGCGCCGGCGGCGCGGGTGTATACTCTCTGCGACGCCGACCGGGAAGGAACAGCATGAATACCCGAGCCTCCGCGGTCATCGCACTCGCGATGACGCTGGTTTCGGCCGCATCCTTCGCCCGCGATTCCGGCCGCCGCGCGGAACCGACGCCGACATCCGAGGCGCCGCGCCGCGCCTTCGATTCCCCCGGCACCGCCGCTGCGCCGTCCGCGCGCGCCGTCAGCAACACCACCGTTCTCTATTCGGTCACATTCGACGGCGGGAGCGGTTGTACCGCCGCGGGCTGGACCGCCGTCGACATGACGGCCCAGCTCGGCGATTTCTTCCACATCGACGACTACGCCGGCCTCGATCCCGCCTTCTACAGCCCGCTCGCCGGTGCAAAATCACTGTGGTGCGGCGCGCGTCCCCAGGCAACGGGCCCGCTGTGCAGCTACCAGACGCTCCCGGGCTATGGAAACGACTGGGATCAGGCCTTCTGCACGAAGGAATGCATCCCCGTGACGGGCGCGCTCGACGTGTCGTTCCTCATGCGCGTGGACTCGGAGCCCGCCTACGACGCGACGACACTTGAGTACACTACGGACTGTACTGGAAACGGCGGCTGGCAGTGGCTCGACGGCGGCTTCTATGTCTGGGACGGCGTCTTTGAGACGGGTGTCGATAGCGCATACTCCATAACGGGGAGCCCGGTGAAGGTGCGCATACACTTTCGCTCCGACGGCGCATGGTCGGACGAGGACGCGCTGTACGACAGTAACGGTGCTATCCAGATCGATAATCTGCAAGTCGAGGGACTCGCGGTCGAGGACTTCGAGGACGAACCGGTGGGCGCGACCAGCGCGGACGAATGGCAGTCCTGCCCGGGGCCGGGATACGGCATCTATGCGGGCCTCCTCCACGGCGGCGCCGCCGTGCAGCAGGATCCCTGCGTCCGCGACCTCTCCTGTCTGTGGAATTTCTTCACGGGATCGATCTACTACTACAACTGCGCCGGTTCCTTTCCCAAGCAGAAAGTCGTGCCGTACGGCAACGCGCGCGGGCAATACATGCAGAACGAGATCTGGTCGCCGCAGATCCCCCTGACGGGCACCGGCTCCGAGCTGCTGCTCGAGTTCTCCGCCTACCGCGACCTGCCGCTGGATAACCTCGTTTTCTATGACTGGCACGTCCGGGAGATCATCGACGGCTGCGCGGGCGCGTGGCAGGACCGAAACTACGTCTACTTCGGAACTCAGAAGGACTGGTACCGCAACCGGCAACCGGTCGGCGACCTGATCGATCTCGCCAACGCCACGCACATCCAGGTGTCGCTGGGCGCAAAAGATATGTGCGGCTCGTGGTGTATCGGTGGGCAGTGCCATACCCATGCGCCCCTCTTTGACAACGTGCGCCTTCTGCGTATCGATACAATCGGACCACGCTGGAGCATCCGCGACATCGATCAGTTCCAGGACAACTTCGCCGGCGACGGGACCCTCACGGGCACCGTGCGCGCGGACATGGCCCAGGACGTTTCGCCGAGCGCCAACGTGAACAGCATCGTGCCCGGTGATTCGTCGGTAGTGACCGTCAACGATCCCATCGAGGGTCTCGGACTCGATGCGACCATCGGGGGCGCCGCGGTGTACTGCTACGTGTCCGTCTGGCCGCAGGGCCAGGCGACAAAGACCGGCGCGCACCTCACTCAGGACCCATCGCGCTGGCCGGTGGTCGGCACCTGGATGGATGTCGGGGGCACGTCGTGGGCGTGCGTGCGGATGGACTCCGCGTATGTGGGCGGCGTCCCGCAATCCGATCGCTACTGCGTGGACCTCAACGACAACCTCTTCACGCCCGGCGACACGGTGTGCTTCTTCTACGCCGCGCGTTCAGCCAACGCGGTCGAAACGTACGCATTCGGCTCCGGCCTCGAGGCGGTCGGCGCGGAGCGCGAGGAAGCGGCTGCCAACGCCGCCGAGTTCACCTGTCTCCCCGCGGGAGGCCCCGCGCACGGCGGCGATATTCTGTACGTCGACGGCATGGATGGCCGCGGCGCGCAGCCGTTCTGGGACACCGCGTTCGCGTCCCTGGGACTGCTGGACAAGGTCGACCGTTATGACGTGCGCGGTCCGACCTCTCGTCTATCGAACCGTCCCGACGGCCGCGTGGTCAGCGTGCCCGGCCAACTCGCGCCATACCGCGTCATACTGTGGGACTGCGGCGATCTCGATTCCCCCATGGGAGATGGCACCGGCAACCCGCACAAAACGAACGACTGGGGCTTGCTCGATGAACACCTGGCGGGATTGGCGCTGCAGGGTGGCGTTTATGTCGCCGGTGACGACGCGCCGTTCCGGTTGTCGACTTCGATCGGCCCGTCCGCGATCGCGTTCCGGACCACCCACATCCCGTTCACGCTGGCCTCGGGCAATCATCGCAACGCGTTCCCGATCTCGCCGGCCGGGATTCCCGCCGCGGACATTTGCTACGGTGACACCTTCGTCATCCACGGCGGCTGTCCGCTCGTCAACGACTTCGACGTGATGGCACCGACGGGCTCGTCGCAGATCGCGATCGGATACGGAACCCCCGCGTCGGCCAACGGGGCCCTGCTCTACCACACGACCCACAACGGCGCCGTGGACGTCGGCGTTTTGCTGGGCGGCTTCAGTTTCATCTACATCGCAGATGACGAGACCGACGGCATTTCCGACCGCGCCCGCTTCCTCGCGGACACGCTGTGCAAGCTGGGGGGCGGCGCGGCGCAGCCGACGCCGGTGGCACCGACATACGTGAATCGCCTCGACCCGAACTACCCGAACCCGTTCAACCCGCAGACCACGATCGGCTTCTCGCTTCGCGAGCGCGGGCTGGTGCGTCTCGCGGTGTACGACGTGGCGGGCGCGCGCGTGCGAACGATCGCCCACGAGGAGTTCGCGGCGGGCCCACACACGCGGGTGTGGGACGGCCGCAACGACGCCGGCCAGGCGGTGGCGAGCGGGATCTACTTCTACGAGCTCGTCACGGGCGATTTTCGCCAGACGAGAAAGATGGTCCTGCTCAAATAGGCGCCGTCATTCGCCGCCGAGCGCAAACAGGATACCGACCTCCGGCGCCCAGTCCGTCGCCTTGGAGGTAACGCCGATGGCGCTGTTGAGCTTGACCATGATGCGGTCGGTCTTGATGTGCCACTGCACCTCGGGGATCAGCTCGACTTCGTCCTGATTCCCCTCGACGCCGAGGTACACGCGCCACTGCGGCGACAGGCGGTTCAAGTACTCCACCGCGTACTCGCCGAGCTCGCCCTTGTCCTCTTCGACCGAGTACTCGCCGGCGAGGCGGAGCGTCATCGTTCCCCACGAGTACCCGCGGATGACGCCGACGCCGAGCTTGAACTCCCAGTCCGGCGTGCCGATCAGCACCTTGTCCTCCTGCTGCGGGGACACCGCTTCGAAATACGTAAACAACTCGGGACGGCTCTCCGTCTCGCGCATGAGGCGGGCGCGGAGCTGCCCTTCCACGTCGCCGGTGCCGTCCTCCTCGATCTTCGCCGGCGTGCCGCTGGCGTCCTCGGGCGCCTTTTCCAGCGACGCGTCGATGTGCAGCGCCGCCTCGAACTCCACGGCGAGCCAGTCGGTGATTCCGTAGCCGAGGAAGATGAGGGTCTCGGTGGCGCGGTACTTCCCGCGGAAATCCTCGTCCAGGCCGTAGCCCAGCTCCTCGGGTTTGTATTCGAGGTCATCGTCCAGGTAGTACTCGAAGAACGGATAGATCAAGAGCTCGTGCTTCCTGATATAGGTGCCGAACATCGAGGTTGGGATCCCCGTTCCCCGGTCCTGAAGATAGACAGGGAGGTCCTCCGACTGGGCGGACGCCGGTGAGATCGTGACAAGTGTTGAAACGAAAAGGGAAAGGAACAGAACGTGCGCGGCTCGGGACATCGCGGCACTCCTTGAAGGGGGAGGTGGACGGGGCGGCGAGTCTCGATGGGAGGAATTACGCCCGCGGGCGGGGGTGCGTCAATGGGATTCTTGACGGGTTCCCTCACTGGTCCAGCATGTAGATCTGCCAGAGATCGCGCGTGCTCTGGTGGAGGAATGGCGCCAGCGCCAGCCGCCCGGTGGGGCCGATCGACCTCTCCAGGTGCCGCAGCTCGCGGAACTTCTCCTGTGTCCCCGGGGGCGGCGAGGCCTTGAACCCCGCCGCGCGCATCATGAGGACCCCCTTGGCGCTGATGGCGAGCTCCACGTGGATGCGCAAATAACAGAGCATGTCAATCAGCACCTCCGGCGTGAACTGCTCCTTCAGCGTCTCCACGTAGTGGCCGATCCGGCTTTCGGACAGGTGCCCCGAGTTGATGATCTCGAGCAGCTCGGCGTCCACGTCCATCTGCGTGCCGAGCCAGCGGCGCGTGGCGCGCTCGCTCCGCCAGAACGCGAAAAGGAGGATCGCGGGGAGCGTCACGTGCAGCACGACCGTCGTCGCCACGGGCGGGAGGATGAAGTGGTTGTACAGCGAATGCAGTGCCGTCGCCAGGAGCAGGCCCGGCAGGAAAACGACCGGCCGCCCGCCGTAACGATCGAAGAGTCCCTTGGTGATCAACGCGAAGAGAGCCGTGACACCGCCATGCATGACCGCGGTGCCGAGCCCGCGGATGGTCCATATGAAGATGCTGCTCGTTTCGAGGGTCTGGATGTAATACGTGTTCTCGATCAGCGCGAATCCCGTCCCGATGGCGAACCCCACGATGGTCGCGTCCACCAGGAACCCCACGCGCTTGCTCGCGATGAGCCACGCGACCCACGCCGCCTTGAGCACTTCCTCGACGGGCGGCGCCATGTAGCGCGACACGATCGGCCGCGGCCACCCCATCTCGGAGATCACGGTGTCGTTCAGGAGCAGACTCAGCAACGCGGTGGCGCAGCCCACGAGAATCGCCATCAGCAGGTTGCGGATGTGGACCAGCTTGTAGCTGTCCAGGTAGACCAGGGTGAGCAGGAACAGAACCACCGGCAGGAGGCTCACCAGGAAACGAATGGAGAGGTCGATGATTTGCACGTCGATCGTGGTCGCTTCCTACATGATCTTCAGCGAGATCATGAACTCGGTGTCCATCGAGTGTCCGTCTTCCTTGGCGGCCGCGTAACCGATCGACAGCGTCGACTCGAGCGCGGAGAAGATCACCAGCCGGAAATCGATCTGCCCACCCACGTTGCCGGCTTCCTGGCGGAACCCCGCGTCGTCGAGATTGGTGAGGATCCCGGTCGCGAACAGGGCCGCGCGCGCGTACGTGCAGTACAGCTGCTGAAAGCCCACGCGGCGAAAGCGCACGGGCGGGAGAGTCCATTCCGTCATGAGGCGCGTGAAGTTCGTTCCCGCGATCTCGTCGATCTCGGCGCCGGGAAAGCGATCCCAGCTGCGATAGCGTTTGACCTCGCGGTGATCGACGTAGTTGTTGCCGAAACCTCCGAAGTAGAAGCTCGCGAAGCTGTCCGCGCGGTCGCCCCGCGAGTAGCCCGCGGCGCCGCGGAGCCCGAGTGACGAATGATCGAGCGGGGTGAGGAACCCCAGGTCGAGCTGCGCGGTTCCCTTCGTGTAGAAGTCCGTGTTCACGTAGTTCGCGTCGATCGCCAGTGACCAGCGAATGCCCTTCTCCGCGTCGACCGCCCCGATGGAGCTCTGCAGCTTGCGGTAGTCGAGGCTCGCGGTGGCGGCGGTGTAGCTGTCGAAGGTGGCGAGCACGTTCTGGTTGTACGGGAGTCGCTCGAGTCCGCCGTAGTACGCCAGGTCGATCGAGTACTCGAGGTAGCGCGGCCGGTCGGAGATGAAGTAGTCGTTCCGCTTCAGCATGAACGCGTACCCCTTGCGGCTCGTCTTGGTGGGCCCGAAGAAATCGTAGAAGTCCGACTTGTTGTATGCCGCCCGGAGCGTGTACGGGAAATGACGGTACGTCGCCTCGGCGTGCACGCGCTCGTCGTCCGCGACGTCCGGCGACGGCGAGATACCCAACTTGATATCGCCGCCGTGCAGCCCGAGCGGGTCCATGAGGTTCCAGCGCAGACCGACGGACGGATACACCTTGTACTGCTCGACCACCGGATAGAGCGACGAGGTCGTGACGCTCCCGAACTTGTGGTACGTGCCGCGATACGTCGTGACGGAGTCCAGGTTCACCTCGCGCGGCGACCTGAGCTTCCAGTCCATGACGACGGGGTGCCGCACGGCGACCTCGTTGCCGAGGTAGCGCACCGCGTTCACGTCCTCCAGGGTCGCGTCCGCCACGACCACCGGCCTGAATCCCTGCGCGCCGTACGAGAACACGACGAGCGAGTCACCCATCGGGATGGGACGGAAGTAGCCGATCTCCGTGTTGGTCACGCACTCCATCTTCTCGTTCGCGAAGTCCCAGCGGAACACGTTGGACACGCCGGTCTGGTACGCGGTGCCGTAGAGATGCCGGCCGTCCGCGGAGAAGACGAAATTCGCCGGCGCGGTCTTGTCGAACTCGTAGAGCACGCTGTAACCGGCGGCCCCGCGCATCAGCCCGTCGGTGTCGAGGCGCACCAGCTTCACCGCGCCGGTGATCTCGAGCATGGCCGCGGTGAGCATCTTCCCGTCGGGCGAAACATCCACGTCGAAGATGTCGGTCCCGTAGCGAAAGTCCATCACCGGGAGGATACTGCTCCACGAATCGTACGGCGGCGACACCCGCACCAGAGTGGATATGCCGTTGTGGTGCTGCACACCCCACAGGGCGCTGTCCGCCGCGCTGAAGGCGAGGTCGCCGATGCGACAGTCGGTAACGAGGCGCCGCGACTCCTTGCGGTCCACGTCGAGCGCATTCAGATCCCGCCAGTGCTTGCCGTTGTTGGTGGTGTAGAACAGGGTGCGCGAGGCCTCGTCGAAGGCGAGCGACGTCACGTAGTAGAGCGCGGGCGTCTGCACGCCGTGGATCTTCTCGATCCCGCCGGTGGCGAGGTCGATCGCCGCCACGTGCGCGAACTCGCCAGGGTAGTTCACCGCGACGAGAATGCGATTCTTCTTCCGGTCGATGAAGCCGCGCGACACCGACCCCAGCGCCCGCTCGCACGCCACCCGCTCCTCCGTGACCGGATACTCGCGAACCGCGGCCAGGTTCGCGTTCTGCCATTCGTGCTCGAAGGCGATCCACGCCTGCCACTCGTCCTCCAGGTCGACGCCGAACACGCGCTTGAACTGGCTCGCGTAGTATGCGTCCGAATCGTCTGTGCGATTGACCCACGCGATCACTTTCTCGGGGCCGTACTCCACCGCCAGGTGGGACATGAAGCGCGTGCCGTACAGGTACGAGTTCTGGCCGATCTGGAAGTCGCTCGCGGTACCCTCCGATTCGAGCCCCACGACGTCGTAGAAGTACACGCTGTCGCGCACCATCGCCCGGAAGGTCATCTCGTCGTATCCGCCGAGCGAGCGCCCGATGCCGCCCGCGAGCCACGTCTCGATGAACACCGCCATGCCCTCGTGGTACCAGCGCGGCGCGAAGCGGCGCGGGCTGGTGAGGTACGCGTACAGCATCGACTCGGGATTCGCCGACTCCGCGAGCACCTTCCCCTGGAACAGGCCGCGCCACACGCGGTCGATGCGGGAGGCCTTCTCGGAGGCCACCACGTGGAACAGCTCGTGGCTGATCACCCAGTTGAAGCGCTCGTTGGTGGGGCACGTCTCGTACACGTACTCGAACGGCTCGATGCCGAGCGTGATGTAGTTGTTGGGAATGGTCGACGTGCCCGCGTAGCCGTAATCGTCGAAGTCCTGCAGCAGGATGGTGACGTGTTCGTAGGGCTCGTACCCCATGAAGCGGTGGTAGAAGCCCATCGAATTCTCGAAGCAGCGCGCGAGGTGCGGGATGATGTAGGCGTGCGCAGGGTCGTAGTAGACGACCCGCATGGTCTTGGTTTCGACGGACTGGAAGTCGAGCTGCGCGCGCGCGCGCGCGGGCAACGCGGCGACGGCGAGCATCGCGAGGAGGATGCCGAGGATTCCGGGGCGCATCGCTTGGGGCGTCCGGCTCCCCCCGGCCGCGCGCCGAGTGTACCCGAAAAACACTCGGGGCGCCACGGTTCATCACCGCGGCGCCCCGGTTGTCACACTGCACGACCAAGGAGATTCTGAAACAGGCCTTGTCTACCTGCGCGACTTCTCCAGATCCGCACGCTCCAGCTCCGGCGACTTCTCGAGCGAACTCATGCCCGTCCGCTCGCCGACCGCCGCCAGCGCACGGTCGAACACCTGCGCGCGCTCGAGCTCCGGCGCGCGGCCCAGGAAGTCGGCCTTCTGCTGCGGAGTGGCGCGGCCCAGGAGCGCAGTGCGCTCGGTCATGTCGCAGCGACCCAGCAGGTTGACGCGCTCATCCGGGGTGGACCGGTGGTAGATCGCAGCCAGCCCGCCCGTCAGGCGGTCGAGGGCCTCGGCGCGCTGCTGCACGTTCATGCGATCAAAGTCAGCCTGGGTGACGTTCGCCTTCGCGAGCATCTCCGCGCGCTCCGACGGCGTGCAACGGCCGAACAGGGCGACGCGCTCTTCCGGCGTGGACCGGCCGAGCAGGGCGATCTGGTCGACCGCGTTCGCGCGCTCCAGGATGGATGCGCGCTCTTCCACGGTGGCGCGCTCGAAGATGGCGGCCTTGTCGGCAGCGCCGACGCGGTCGAGCGCGGCTGCGCGGCCTTCAATGGACATGCGGCCGAAGACATTCGCGCGCTCGGCGGGCGTCGCCCGCTCGAAGAGCCTCACGCGCTCCGCCGGAGTCGAACGGCCGAGAACCTCGGCGCGCTGGCCGACGGTGGCGCGATCATACAGCTTCACGCGCTCGTTCATGTCGTAGCGGCCCAGCATGGCGACGCGCTCTTCCGGTGTCGCGCGGTTGAACATGGCGGCCTTCTGCTCGACCGACATGCGGTCGATCAGGTCGGCGCGCTCCTGGACGCTCGCGCGCTCGAAGGCGGCCGCGTCGATGCCCGCGCGCTGCAGGGTCTCCGTCCGTCCGGTCGCATCCATGCGGCCGATGATGGCGACGCGCTCTTCCGGTGTCGCGCGGCCAAAGAGGCTCGCGCGCTCGGCCGGGGTCGCACGCTCGAGGATCGCAGCCGCCTGCTGCGGCGTCGCGCGCTCGAAGTACTGCAGGCGCTCCTGCGCGGAAAGACGACCGAACACGCTCGCGAGCTCTTCGAGAGTGGCGCTCTCGTTGAGCCACTGCGCGAACGCATCGTCCGAGGACGAGATGGTGCCCTCGATGACGACGTCGCCCGGGGTGATCTGCTCGGACCGATACTTCTCCACCGTGCCGATGGCGCCCGTCAGCGCCTCGTTCGTGGGGGTGCCCGACCTGTCGAGCGAGAAGAATGCGACCGCGGCGATGATGACCACGCTCGCGGTCACCAACAGGGTCGTGGATTTCCTGGACATGACTCCTACCTCCTTGGCAGTGGGGGGACAAACTGCTCGAGCGATTGCTGCACTGAATACAAAAGGCCGGGCGAGGAAGTTGGTGCGACGCGGGAGCGAAATACGTCGCCCGGGTGAACGGCGATCAACGGGCCATCTAATGGACGGGTGCGGCGGGCCGTTCGACCACCACCTGGCCGTCTCTAACCACCTTTAGGACAACGGACTCGATCGGATCGGCACGCCCGGAAAGGACGATTCTGTAGTTTCCCGACCCGACGTGCCGGGCGTGGATTTCTCCGCTGGAAGCGCCGAACGCGGAGCCGGCCGGAGCCTCGATCCGGCTGACGCCGAGACCGGGATCGAAGTCCAGGGTCCAGGTGACTTGATCCGCCGACTCCAGGCGGGCCTCGATCACCGTAACTCCTTGTACTGTAGACATTTCAACCACGCCGCCCAGGCCGTCCGCGGCCGGGTCGAGGGCGATGCCGGCCACCGGGTCGGTGGCCGGGGGGGCCATGGTGCCCGACAGGAACGAGGGGTCGACGCCCCGGATGGCGTCCCAGCTGCCCGACCCGCCGAACTGAACGGCGGCGAGGAGGAAGACGCCCGTCGCGATGCCGAGGCCGAAGGTCGACAGCGTGCGGCGGCGCGGCGAGGCCGAAACCCCGGCGAACCAGCCGGCGAAACCCCGGCGGGCCGGTATGCGCACCACGTGCTCCAGGGCCGACATGAGGCGCGGATGCAGCTCCGCGGGCGGCTCCGCCATCGGCTGGGCGTCGAGCCGGCGAACCACGCGCGCGAGTTCTTCGAAGTGCGACGACGCGGCCGGGTTCGACGCGAGGTGGCGGCGCAGGTCCGCGCTCTGCCCCTCCGACGCCTTCCCGTCCAGTTCCAGGTTCATCAGCTCGATGTATTTCGGGTCGATCATCGCGAAACCCCCCTCGCGGTCAGAATCTCCTTGAGCTGCTGGCGTGCCGTGAACAGGCGGGACTTCACGGTCTTCTCGGGAATGTCGAGGATTTCGGCCATCTCCTGGTACGAGAAATCGTGAAAGTGCCGGAGCACGATGACCATCCGATAGTCCAGTGTCAACACTTCGATCGCCCTCTCGATTTCCTCGCTCAGAGCCTCCGCGCTGCGCTGCTCTTCCTGGCTGGGAGGCAGCGCCGCGGTCACGCCGCTTTCGTACTCGTCCAGGCGCCGCGTCCGCTTGGACGCGTTGATCGACTCGTTGATCGCGATCCGGTAGATCCAGCTGAAGAATTCGCGTTTCTCATCGAACGACTCGAGTTTCTCGTACGCCTTGACGAACACCGTCTGCGCAATGTCCATCGCGTCGTCCCGGTCCTTGAGAATACGGAGCGCCACGTTGAAGATGGGTTTCTCGTACTTGCGGACCAGGGCCTCGAAGGCCCGCTGGTTGCCGCCGAGGCATTCCCGGACCAGTTCCACGTCGGTATGCGCGTTCAACGAGGACATACAACCGCCGGGGGCAATAAGTTGGTGGGATTCTGGGGGGTTCGGGAGAGCAACGGGCGGCCCGTCTCCTATTCGATGAGGAAGACCCTGTCGAATCCGGCGATACGGAAGATCTCGCGGATGTGCCGGTTGAGGTTCACGAGCTTGAGGGATTGTCCGGAATCGGACAACCGCTTTTGCACGCCGAGGAGGACCCCCATCCCGGCGCTGGAGATATAGTCGAGGCCCGAGAAGTCGACCACGCACGATCCCTGCACGGACTTCATCTCCTCCCGGACCTTCTCCACCTGGGCGGCGTCGAGCCGCCCCTTGAGAACAAACTCGCCGCCGGGGCCCCGCTGGATGTCGAACATCAACGTCCTCCCAGATGTTTGGTGAGCCGCAGGTGCGCGGCGCCGTCGCGGTGCTCGTACGTGACGCTGTCCATGACACGCCGCACCAGGTGAAGGCCGATGCCGCCGGGGACGCGCTCCGCCAGGGGCTGGTCCGCGTCGACATCCGCGCTCTCAGTCGGGTCGAACTCGTCCGCGCCGGGGTGGACCATCACGACCACGAGATCGCCGTCGCAGACCGACACGTCGATCGAGACCTCGCCCGACCCGCCGCCGTACTTGACCATGTTGGTGAACAACTCCTCGACCGCCAGGTTCAGCGCGAACAGGGCGTCCTCGTCCAGGCGTTCGCGGCCGGCAAAGTCGCCGATGAACTCGAAGAGGGGCTCGAGCGAGCCCAGGGTGCGTTTGAACGATCGCTGCATGGATCCGCCGGTCGAGACGTCCGTAAGACTACCACATCGACCGGCGGTCCGCAGCGCGCTCACTCCTCACGGCCGACCTTGCCGCGCAGGCGCTTGGTGGTGGAGCGGCGCCTCTTGACCTCGACGCGGCGCTCCTGGGAGGCGCGCGTGGGCCGGGTCCTGCGGCGCTTGCGCGGCGGTGTGGCCGCGGAACGGATCATCTCGACGAGGCGCTCGAGGGCGTCGGCGCGGTTGCGCTCCTGGGTGCGGAAGCGGCGGGCGGTGAGGATGAGGACACCCTCGCGAGTGACCTTGCTCCCCGCCTTCGCGGCGAGGCGGGCGCGGACGTCGTCGGGGAGCGAGGGCGAGTGCGCCACGTCGAAGCGCAGCTGCACCGCGGTCGCGACCTTGTTGACATTCTGGCCGCCGGGGCCGGAGGAGCGGACGAACGTGAGCTCGATCTCGCCCTCGTCGATGGCGATGCCCGGGGTGACGCGGATCATGGGAGGAGTTTGGAATCTCCAGCGCGGGCTGTCAACGCGGAGAAGAGACCTGTCCCCCGACGGCGTTCGGGAGTACAATTCGCATGCCGACCTGCCGGTTCACCCCGGCCGCATGGCCGCGGAGGTCTCCCATGAAACGCTTCCTGGTCGCGTTCCTCTTCCTGGCCGAGCTCCTGTTGCTCACCCGGGTGGCTGCCCAAACGCCGGTTGGTGACGGCTCGATCATCACAGCTCCGCGGCGCGGCGTGGACGGCCATCCGCGGAGCGTCAAAGGAACCGCGCGCGACCGGAGGCTCATCGCTCCGCGGGGCAATTCACCAGCCGCAGCGCGCCCGAATTTCAATCCCGCAACGACGGGGTGGAACATCGACCTCGTCGACGTGACCGAGGTGGGCGAACCACAAAGCGTCGAGCTAGCGGGGAGCATCGCCTACATCGGCATTGGTCGCGTACTCACGATCCTCGATGTTTCAAATACTGCGACCCCCGCTCGTATCGGGTATCTGCTACTGGACAGCAGCTGCGTTGACGTGGCACGCAGCGGTGCTTTTCTCTACTGCA
Source organism: Candidatus Krumholzibacteriia bacterium (assembly GCA_035762505.1). Taxonomy (GTDB): domain Bacteria; phylum Krumholzibacteriota; class Krumholzibacteriia; order WVZY01; family JAKEHA01; genus JAKEHA01. Next base: position 2,452 of record DASTOO010000171.1, on the reverse strand, counting down.
TGTTGCAGAACTACCCCGACTCATGGATCCAGATCGTCGATGTCAGCGATCCGTCCGCGCCGGTGCTCATCGGCACATCGCCCGCGGACGGGTGGAATGTCGCCAGCGAAAGCAATCGCCTCTACGTCGAACATACCGATACGATTCGGGTGTACGACGTTACGACCCCCACGAGTCCGGTGTTGCTCGGTTCGTGTCCGAGCGATTCGCCGATCGACATGGTCGCGAACGGAAACTTTGTATACGTGGGAGGCTTCTCGAGCGGTCTGCAGATCATCGACGCAACCAATGCGGCCAACCCGGTGCAGGTGGGAAGCCTGCCGACCGGGTTTGGCGGGCACGCCGTGGCGGTTTCAGGCTCCCACGCGTTCGTTCTCGACATGTTTGGGAGCGCCGGTCTCTACGTCATCGACGTCTCTTCGCCGTCATCACCATTCCAGGCTGCATTCGTGCCGTCCGATTATGGCACATGGGTCGACGTGGCCGCGTTCGGATCCCATGCCTATGTCCTGGACGACTACGGCCTGGTGAAGACGTTTGACGTCAGCAACCACGCCAGCCCGGTGCCGACCTCGTCCGTTATTCCGTGCGAGGACTGGTATGCGCACGCGCTGTCGATGAATGGGAATCTGCTGGCAGTCTGTATGGGAGAGCCCGTCAACGCGGTTTGCATCATGGATCGATCCGATCCCGCGAACCCGGACCCACAGGGCACATATCACGCGCTCCCCTCGATCCACGACATGGACCTCGCCGGCGATCATCTCGCGATGGCCTACGGAAACGGTCACCTGATCTTGGTGAATCGGTATGACCCTTCGTCGCGGCACAAGGCGTATGGGGACGGGTGGTTCATCGACGGGGCGCGGGTCACGGTCAACGATGACCACGCATACGTTGCCACGTGCGACAGCTGGAATTACTTCGATGACGATGCCATCGAGGTCTTCGACATCGCCAACCCGACGGCTCCCATCCACCTCGCGCATTTTCCGACGTCGCAGTGCGGCATTTCCGCGGTCACCCGAGGGAACTACCTGTACGCATCCACGTACGTTGACCTCCGGATCATCGACATATCGACCCCGGCGACGCCGGCGACCACCGGAACGCTTTCTGGCCACGCATGGGACCTGTTTCCCGATGGGAACCACCTTTACATGGCATCGGGCAGCAACGATCTGCGAATCGCGGACATCTCCAATCCGGCGGCGCCATCCATCGTCGAGAGTTTCGCGCCGGGAGGCGAGGCAGAAAGCGTGTGGGTGGAGGGCAACCATGCATTCGTTGCAAGTGCTGCCGCGCTCTGGATCGTCGACGTCTCCGATCCGCCCAACCCGACGATCGCCGGGAGTATCGCGACGACCGGCGCCAACGACGTGCAAATTCGCGGCGGCTACCTCTACCTCGCCGACGATGAGGCATTGAGAGTTTTCGAGGTCGCCAATCCGGTCGCACCGGTGGAGGTTGGCAACATTACGCTCGGCTCGAACATCTACAGCGTCGTGGTTGCACCGCCGTCGATTTTCGTGCGTTCCGGTGGACCAGTAATCGAGCTCTCGACGGATCTCATTACCGCCGCTTCAACACCGCGATCTACACTCGAGCTCCATCAGAACCACCCAAATCCATTCACCCCATCGACCACGATCGAGTTCACGCTGCCCACCGGCGGTCATACAACGCTCGAGATCTTCGACGTCCGCGGGCGGCTTGTCCGGACGCTCGTGAACGAGTCCTTTCCCGCGGGGCCACGCGCGATTATCTGGAACGGCTCGGATGCGAACGGCGAGACGGTCCCATCCGGCATCTACTTCTACCGGCTCGCGACTGCTGGTCGGGTCGAAACAAGAAAGATGACGGTCCTTAAATAAAAAACGCCCGGGTCGTTACGCGAACGGCCCGGGCGCTTTCAGCTCAGCGCATACGGTGCACCTACTTCAAGAGCACCATCTTCCGCGTCTGCGTCGTTGTCCCCGCTTCGAGGCGATAGAAGTACACGCCGCTCGCCACGGGGCGGCCCGCGTGGTCGCGGCCGTCGAAGATCACGTCGCGTGCGCCGGCGCCCTCGCGCGCGTCGACCAGCGTGCGCACCAGCCGGCCCGCCGCGTCGTACACGCGCAGGCGAACGTCACCGGCCGCGGAGAGCTCGTAGCGGATCGTGGTGGACGGGTTGAACGGGTTGGGATGGTTGGGATGCAGCGCGGTTGCAACGGCCGGACCGTCGCCGACCCCGGTCGGGACCGGCATCAACTGCACGTCGAGACACGTTTCGGTGCCGTAGGTGAGGTCGACCTCGAGCGTGTCGGGTTGGTAACCGGTGGCTTCGAACACGATCGTTGCGTGCTCGGCCGGGCCCGACGACGCGCTCTCCATGTAGCGTAAGAAGTAGCGGCCGCCGTCCGGGACGTCCTGGTTGAACCCGCGCTCCAGCGAACGGGCCGTGAACGCG
>DASTOO010000170.1:0-9914 GCA_035762505.1 Candidatus Krumholzibacteriia bacterium | reverse complement strand
CGGCCCACGTGCGGTGGCGGCCACGGCGCACGCGCTCGAGCGGTACGGCCGCCTCGTCGAAATCGCCCGCCATCACGGACGACATCCCCTCGAAGAGCGCCGCCTCGTCCGACGACGCCGAGAGCCGGGCCGAGCGGATCGCCTCGCGCGCCGCCTCATAGCGCCCCATGGCGAAGTGGATCTTCGCGAGCTCCAGCGCCGCCTGTGCGGACCACTCCCCCGCTGCGGCGTCGGACATGACGCGCTCGTACAGCGCCGAGGCGTCGCGCGCGGAGCGCATCAGCCCCGCCTGCCCAAACAGCGCTTCCCCCCGCTCTGCACCGTGCGCCATGCGGGCGGCGCGCGCGAACGTGGATTCCGCTTCCGCGTAGCGGCCGGCGGACGCTTCCCGGCGCGCCCGGCGGATCAGGTCGCCGGCGTCGTCCCGCGCGCCGGCGTCGACCGCGCACACCAGACACAGCGCGAGACCCACGCCGAAGCGACGAATGGTGTTACTTCGTATTGCGCGCGAACGTGTCAAACCGGTTGCACCTCGGACAGTGCCAGCGCATCTCGCCGGACAGGTGGCCGCACGACGCGCACTTGAACTGGGTGCTGCGATCGAGGGCGCGCTCGCTGCGGTCCAGGAACTCCTCGAGCTCGTCGGTGTCGCCGCGCGACGCGTACAGGGACGAAAGCAGAACGGTGCTCGCGACGGAACCCGGGTGCGAGTGCCCGTAGTCCTCGAGCAGGTGCAACGCCTCGCCCGTGCGCCCCTGCTTGCGATAGAACGACGCCAGCGCGAGCGCGGCGTGCTCGTCGCCCGGGCGGCTGTCCAGCACGTCGCGGTAGACCGCTTCGATCTCGTTGAACGTCCCGCGCTGGTAGAGGGCGCGCTCGAGGCTGCGCAGCGCCACCGGCGCCAGGTCCGCCGACAGCGTCGCCGCCTGGCGCCAGTAACGGATGGCGGCGCCCATGTCCTCGGCCTTCTCCTCGATCCGCCCCAGCGCGAGGAGCGCCGACGCGCACTCCGGATCGTGTCGCAGCGCGCGTATCAGCGTCTTGCGAGCGTCGCGCGTCCGGCCTTTTTCGTTCTCCTTCTCCGCGACCGTGACCAGGTAGAGCGCCACCTCGCGATCCCCCAGCCCGCCGGCCTTCTTAAGCTCCTTGAGGTACTCGTACGCCTCCTCGGCGCGATCCAGCGTGTGGCAGGCGTGCGCCGCCACGCCCATCAGGACGGCATCGCGCAGTCCGGTGCGGCGCATGGCCGTCTCCACCGCCTCCAGCGCCCGCTCCGGCCGCCCGAGGGCGGCATAGTCCTCGGCCACGTTGGCGAAGATGTCGATCCGTTCCTGGCGCGTGAGGTCGGCCTTGATGGTCAGGCTCTTGTGGATCTGCAGGGCCTTGGCGGCGTCGCCGCGTTCGCGCAGCATCTTCCCGATCCGGATGTAGGCATCGGTGGGCGCCGTGCCGGCGACGATGGCCTGCTGCAGTCGCACGAACGCCTCCTCGCCGCGGCCGTCGATCAGGAGCTTGAGCCCCTCGATGTACGGGTCCGCAACGCGCTCGCTGACGCGCTCATGCCGGCCGCGCACCAGCCACACCGCGGCCGCTATGAACAGGGCGCCGATCGCCCCGGCCAGAAACTGAAGCGCGGTGGTTTCGCTCATGCCGCCTCGATCCTCACATCTGCTGCCCGCCGCGCATCGCGTCGTCGCTGTCCTCGAGGGGCAGGCTGCGCAATGCCGCGATCTCCCGGTCCATGCGCGAAAGCTGCCGGCGCGCCTGCGACAACTGCCGGCGCAGGTGCAGCTCGTTCAGCACGGAGATCACGAACGAGAACACCATTCCGGTGACGAAAACGAACAGCATCAGGACGTTCAGGGCGAGCCCCGGATACTCACGCGTGAAGAACGTGAAATCCACCATCTGGTCGGTGTTCTCCATGCCGATCCACAGGAACGCGACGACGCCCGCGAAAATCAGAAATGATCTGACGAACCACACGACGTGGCCTCCTGACGGGTAAAACAGCCCCTGCGCCGGCACGATCATGGACGCCTCCGCGCGGACCGTCAAGGGCACAGTGGGCCGGAAACGCAGAGGGCCGGTCGGGTAAGGACCGGCCCTCGCAGAGCCAACGCACGCCGGGGAAGCTACTCCTCCGCCGACTCGACGCTCTCGCTCTCGGGACCCACGAGATCCACGTCGTCGATGTCGTCCATATCGGACGACGACGTGGACACGGGAATCTCGATGTCGCGCTTGGGATGCAGGTCCATGAACTCGCGAACCTCATCCTCGGAGCGGTCCTTCAACCAGGCGCTCACGCTGAGCACGATCCGCTTGCTCTTGGCGTCGACCTTGATCACGCGCAACGGCAGTTCTTCGCCCACCTGGAAATACTGTTCCGGGTGGAGGATGTCGTCCATCCCCATGTGGCCCACCGGCACGAATCCCTCGACGTCGTGACGCAGCTCCACCACCGCGCCCCGGTCCAGGATGCGGGTGATGCGGCCCGTCGTCCCGGTGTCCGGCGCGAAGTCAACCGCCAGCTGCTCCCACGGATTCTCCGTGAGCTGCTTCATGCCGAGGCTGATGCGCTTCTTGTCCTGGCTGATCTCGAGCACGACCACGTCCACCAGGTCGCCCTTCTTGACGACCTCGCTCGGATGCCGCACGCGCTTGGCCCACGACATGTCCGAGATGTGCAGGAGGCCGTCGATGCCCTCCTCGATCTCGACGAAGGCGCCGAAGTTCGTGAGGTTGCGCACGATTCCCTTGAGGCGCGTGCCGGACGGGTAGCGCCGCTCGATCGTCGTCCACGGATCCGGCTCGGTCTGCTTGAGGCCGAGCGAGATCTTCTGCGCGTCCTTGTCGACCTTGAGAACGACCGCCTCCACGTCCTGTCCGACGGAGAGGATCTTGGACGGGTGCTTGACGTGCTTGGTCCACGACATCTCGGAGATGTGGATCAGACCCTCGACGCCCTTCTCGAGCTCGACGAACGCGCCGTAGTCGGTGATGCTGACGACGCGGCCCTTGATGCGCGTGCCCACGGGGTAGCGCTCGTTGACGCCCTCCCACGGGTGCGGGGTGAGCTGCTTCAACCCGAGCGATATCTTCTCCTTCTCGCGGTCGAAGTCCAGCACCTTGACGGCGATCTTCTGGCCGATCTGCACCACGTCCGACGGGTGGCCGACGCGGCCCCACGTCATATCGGTGAGGTGCAGCAGTCCATCCACGCCGCCGAGGTCCACGAACGCGCCGAAATCGGTCACGTTCTTTACGATGCCCTCGCGCACCTGGCCGGCTTCCAGCTCGCCCATGAGGCCGCGCTTGAGTTCCTCGCGCTTCTCCTCGAGCACGACCCGGCGCGACACCACGATGTTCCGCCGCCGCTTGTTGATCTTGATGATCTTGAAGTCGAGCGTCTGGCCCATGAGGTCGTCCAGGTTGGGGACCTGGCGCAGTGCAATCTGACTTCCGGGCAGGAACGCGTCCACGCCGAGAAGGTCCACCACGAGCCCGCCCTTGATGCGGCGCTTCACGCGACCCTGTACGACTTCGTTGTTGTCGTGGGAGTCCTTAATCTGGCCCCAGACCTTGAAGAAGTCGGCCTTCTCCTTGGACAAGACGACGAGGCCGTCCTGGTTCTCGAGCTTCTCGAGATAGACGTCGAAGGGGTCGCCAACGCTAAGCTGATCGATGTTGCGAAATTCAGCGCGGGGTATCGTTCCTTCGCTCTTGAAGCCGACGTCCACGATGACTTCGTTCTCACGGATCTCCGTGACGTGGCCCTTGACGATCTGGCCTTCTTCGAAGGTCGTGATGGTCTGCTCGTAGTCCACCGCCGCGGACCCGGAACGACCGGTCGCTTCCACCGCCGCGGACTCGGCGTCGAGGTGCTCGAACAGCGCGTACGCCGGCGAGCGCAATCCCCCACCTCCTTTCGACTGATTTTCGGGGCGGGCCGCCGCAGCGGTCCCGTGGGATTCATCGATCATCAAACCGTTTCGCCTCCTGACAGGTTCACAAAACCGGAAAATGGGATTTCGGCATCATACCCGGTCCCGGGCGCGTCCGCAACCGGAAACTGGAGAAGGACTTCGGGCCGTCAGTGCCGGGCGTCCCTCAGGGCGCGGATGGCGGCCATGACCATGTCGGAGTGGCGCCGGTATGCGGTCCGCTCATCCATGGAACGAATCTCCGGGAGGAGCGACGATGGGATGCGAATAGGCGGGCCGTGGACGACCCGGAAGCGGCGGCGGCGCAGCAGGCAGTCGCGGAGGCGGTCGCTCCCCTCGATGTAGACCGGAACCACGGGCACCCCCGACTGGACTGCCAGGTACCCGATGCCGCCCCGTGCCGGGCCGAGGTCGCCGCCGGTGACACGGGCCCCCTCGGGGAAGATCAGCACGTTCCGGTTGGCCTGCAGCAGCCGGAGCGCCTGCCCCATCGCCTCGCGGTCGAAGAGCCCGCGCCGGATGGGGAACGCGTTCACCCAGCGGATCAACGAGCCGAGCACGGGAATGCGGAAGAGCGCGTCCTTGGCGACGAAGTGCACCTCGCGGAACAGCCGCGAGCTCACGGCCGGCGGATCGGCGTAGGCGCGGTGGTTCGACGCGAAGAGATAGTTCTGCGCCGGCTCCCCGCGGTAGAGGCGCACGACGCGCATCCCGAAGACCACCTCGTACATCGTGCCCACCACGCCCGTGATCAGCCGCCACTTGAGGCACTTGCGCTGTACGCGCGGGTCCCCGGCGAGCGCCGCCGCGCGGCGCTCCGCTTCCTCGCGCGCGAGCGCGACGACGCGCGCGACCTGCCCGTCGATCGAAAGGTGCGACGTGTCCACCACCCAGGCGCCCAGCGGGCGGATCAACGGACTCTCCTCGCGCGACGCGTCCACGGTGTCGCGGCGACCAAGGTCGCGGGCCACGTCGTCGAGCGCAACGACGGTTCCCGCCGCGGCGAGCTCGGCCCGGCGCCGCTCCGCGCGCACCATCACCGACGCATCGAGGTACACCTTCACGTCCGCCCACGGGAGCACGACGCTCCCGATGTCGCGGCCTTCCAGAATCGCGCCGCCCGCGCGGGACAACTCGCGCTGGCGCCGCACCAGGGCGTCGCGCACCGCGCGATGCGCGCTCACCGCCGACACGGCCGCCGTGACCTCCGCCGTCCGGATCGCCGTCGTCACGTCGCGGCCGCCGACGCGCACGGTCTGCGACCCGTCCGGCGCCTCGCCGAAGGAGATCTCCAGTCCGGCCGCAAGCGTCCCCAGTCCCGCGCCGTCCCCGGGGTCGATCCCCCGCTCGCGCGCGGCGAGCGTCACCGCGCGGTACATGGCGCCGGTGTCGATGTGCCGGAAGCCGAGCTCGCGCGCGACGAGCCGGGCCGTCGTCGTCTTGCCCGAGCCCGACGGACCGTCGATCGCGATGGTGAAGGACCGCAGTACCTCCTGCGTCGCGGGAGGAGTCTTCAACTCTGGGCGGGCCGCCGCCCGGCGGCGGGATGGTGGGGAAGCACGTCACGCACGGCCTCGAGGAGGCGGTCGTTCTCGGCGGGCGTTCCGACGGTGATGCGATACATCGCGCGCGCCGCGCCGAACTGTCCCAGGCGCCGCACCACCACGCCGCGCCGCGCGAGCTCGCCGAAGAGATCCAAGCCGACGTCGCCGAGGTCGGCGAAGACGAAGTTCGTCTGCGACGGCGGACACGCGAGTCCGAGCGCAAGCAGCGCCGCGCGCACGCGCGCGCGCTCCGCGATGGTCTCGGTGGCGAAGCGTTTGAGGTCCGCCGCGCATTCGAGCGCCGCCAGCCCCGCGGCCTGCGCGAGACGGCTCACGTTGAAAGGCTGGCGCACCTTGTGCAGCGTCTCGATGACCTTCGGGTGCGCGACCGCATAGCCCACCCGGATTCCGGCCACGGCGAAGAACTTGGAGAACGTGCGCAGCACGACGATCCCGTCGCGGCGGCGGCGGAGCGCAAGCGAATCCGGGTAGTCCGCGGCGTCGACGTAATCGATGTAGGCCTCGTCCATGACGATGAACACGTCGTCGGGGACCGAGTCCAGAAAGGCGTCCACTTCGCGCGCGCTCACGTAGGTCGAGGTGGGGTTGTTGGGGTTGCACACGAACACCATGCGCGTCTTCGCGTCGATCGCCGCCCGCATCGCAGGAAGGTCGAGACGATAGTCGCGGCACGGAACACCGACCCCGCGAACGCCGCAGACCTTCGCGATCAGCGCGTACACGATGAAGCTCGGCACCGGGTAGACGACGTTCTCGTCGGGTGCCACGAACGCGCGCACGAGAAGGTCGATGATCTCGTTGGAGCCGTTCCCCACCATCACCTCGCCCGCGCTCACCCCGTGCCGGGCGGCGAGCGCGCGCGTCAGATCCGGGCTCCCGGACTCCGGGTAGCGGTTCGCTTCCGCGAGCGCGGCCACCACGGCCTCCACGATCTTCGGGTGCGGCGGACGGGGATTTTCGTTCGAGGAGAGCTTGATCGCGCCGGGATGGTCCTCGCCGGGCTCGTAGCGCTGGATGTCCCCGATGCCCGGGCGGGCGAAGCGGTCAATGTCCACGCGCCCGCCCCCCCGAGGCGGCGTCGAGACGCTGGAGTTCGCGCGAGGTGAGCGGCCGCACCGCACCCACCGGCATCTTGCGGACCGACACCCCTCCGAAACTCAGGCGCTTGAGCGCCACGATGCGCAGCCCCACGGACTCGCACATCTTTCGCACCTGGCGGTTGCGTCCCTCGAGCAGCGTCACGCGCAGCACCGCTTCCTTTTCCAGCCGCGCCACCACCTCCACCGACGGGCGCGGCTTGCGCTGCGGACGGCGGCCCGCCACCACGGGTCCCGCGGCCTCGACGCGCGCGACGACGCGCGCCTCCTCGGCGGCCATCCGTTCCAGGCGGCGCAGCTGCCCCTCGTCGAGGCGGCCGCGCACCCGCACCTGATAGACGCGGGCGATGCCGAAACGCGGATGCGTCAGGCGGTAGCACAGGAATCCGTCGTTGGTGACGAGCAGAGCGCCCGTGGTGTTGACGTCGAGCCGCCCCACCGGGAAGAGCCGCTGTCGCTTCCCCAGGGAACGACACAGGTCGATCACGGTCGGTCGTCCCTCCGGGTCGGTGACCGTGCTGACGAATCCCTTCGGCTTGTGGAGGATCAGCACCACGCGGCGCGGCGGGCTGCCCACACGCGCGCCGTCGACCGTGACGTCGCTCACGCCGGGCACGATGCGCGCGCCCGCCTCCTTCACCACGCGCCCGTCCACGCGCACGCGACCCGCCGCGATAAGGACGTCGCACGCGCGCCGGGAGGCGACGCCGAGCTGAGCGAGGAAATGGTTGAGGCGGATGGTCTCCGCGTCAGTCGTGATGGGTTTCTGCATCGTCTTCCGCTTCGTCGTCCGCATCCGGCGCGGGCGCCGAGCGACCCCCGCCCGCCGGCTTCTTCACGTCGCTGTACAGAGGCCGGTTCACGGGCTCGTCGACCAGCGCGCCGATCTGCGCCGCGGCAGCCAGCGGCACGCCGCCGGTTTCGTTCCCGGATTCCCCCGCTTCCCCGGTGGCGACCAGCGCGTCCTCGACGGAGCGCGCGAGATCGGCCAGCGCGGTCGCCGGGTCGACGGCCTCGTCCGCGTCTTCCGGGGCCCTGGCCGCTACGGCATCGCCCTCCACGGCCGTCTCGGCTCCCACCTCGGTGGCGAGGAGCGCCTCCAGGTCCTCGAGGCTCGGCAGGTCCTTGATCGAATTCAGGCCGAGGTACTCGAGGAATTCCTGGGTCGTGCCGTACAGGAACGGGGCACCGAGCACCTTGGCCTTGCCCATGATCTCGACGAGCGAGCGCTCCAGCAGATTCGCCACCACGCTCCCGCAGCCGACGCCGCGGATGGCTTCGATCTCCGCGCGCGTGATGGGCTGCTTGTAGGCCACGATGGCGAGGGTCTCGAGGCCCGCGCGCGACAGGCGCAGCTTGCGCCGTCCGGAGTAGAGCCGCGCGACGTAGGGCGCGTACTCCGCGCGAGTGGCGAGGCGGTAACCGCCCGCGACCTGCTCGATCCCGATGCTCCACGCCTCGGCGTCGGCGCGCTGATTCCACCCGTCGATGGCCTGCTTCACGTCGGCCACGGTGACGTCCTCCACCACCGCGGCGATCTTGCGCGCGGAAAGCGGCTCGTCCGAAGCGAACAGGAGCGCCAGAACGATGTTATCGAGGTTCGGATTCTCCATGCATCTGCTCCATGGTTGCGCCCGTGGGGGGCTGTTCCTCCGGCGGCGCCCCCGGCAGCGCGTCCTCCGCCAGGTCCGCGGGAACGTCGCCCGCGGGCGCCCCGACCTCGAGCGGCGCCTCCGGCTCCGCGCTCCAGTCGCTCACCTCACCCATGGGCCGGCCGAAGTTGGGGCCCTGGTAGATCCAGATCGAGCCGAACGACGCGTCCTGCTGCACGCGCGCGTGCCCGTGTTTGAGCAGCTCCAGCGTGGCCATGAACATCACGATCACTTCCAGGCGCGTACGGCTCGCCTGAAACAGGTCCGCGAACAGCACCGGCTCGCGCGCCTTCAGCGCGGCCTCTACGGCCGCGATTTTCTCCTCGATGGTGAACTGCTCCAGCTCGACCTCGCGGACGTCCGCTCCCTCGAACTGCGTCATGACCTCCTGGAAGGCCCGCATCAACTGGAACAGGCTCAGGTCGATGACCGGCTCGCCCGCGGCGTCCTTCTCCTCGGGCGGAACCGGGCGGGTGAAGATGTTCGCGCGGTGCTCCTCCATCTCGCGGAACGTCCGCGCCGCTTCCACCATCTTCCTGTACTCGAGCAGGCTGCGCACCAGTTCCTCGCGCGGGTCCTCCTCGGTGTCGTCGTCCTTGCGCAGCAGCATCTGCACTTTGATGCGCATCAGGGTGGCCGCCAGGACGAAGAACTCGCCGGCGAGCTCGATCTGCATACCCTCGATCATGTTGATGTAATCGAGATACTCGCGGGTGATCTTCGCGATCGGGATATCGTAGATGTCCAGGTTGTCGCGGCGGATCAGATACAGGATGACACCCAGGGGCGCACGCAGTCCCTCGAGCTCCGTGGTGTAGTGGACCTGACGGGGCTCAGCCAAGGTGGATCACCTCCCGGACCGCGCGCATGGTCTCGGACGCGGCGCGGCGCGCCTTCTGGTCGCCGTCGCGAATGACCTCGTCCACCGCGGCCGGGCGCGCCTCGAGCGCCCGGCGTTTCTCGCGCAGCGGGGCGAGATAGTCGGCGATCGCCTCACCCACCATCCGCTTGCAGTCGACGCACCCCAGCTGCGCCGTGCTGCATCCCTCGTAGATCGTGGCACTCTTCTCCGGCCGGAATTTCTGCCAGTACGTATAGATGAGGCAGACCTCCGGGCGGCCGGGGTCGGTGCGGCGCTTGCGCTCGGGATCGGTGAACGCGGTCTTGATCTTGGTCAGGATCACTTCGCGCGAATCCGCCAGCTCGATCGTGTTCCCCAGCGACTTGCTCATGCGCCGCCCGTCCAGGCCGGGAAAGCGCGCGAACCTGGTCAGCTTTCCGTCGGGCACCGGGAACACCTCGCCGTAGAGGCGGTTGAACTTGCGCGCCAGCTCGCGCGTGATCTCGATGTGCGGAAGCTGGTCCTCGCCGACCGGCACGACATGCGCGCGGTAGACGAGGATGTCGGCCGCCTGCAGAACCGGGTACCCGAGGTGACCGTACGTGACCCCCTCGCCCCGATCCATGTCCAGGTCGCGCACCTGCTCCTTGAGCGTGGGGTTGCGCTCCAGGCGCGCCGTGCTGATCAGCATCGCGAGGAGCAGGTACAGCTCCGCGTGCTCCTTGATGTGCGACTGCACGAAGACCGTCGCGTGCTCCGGATCGATCCCCGCGCTGATCCAGTCGATCACCATCTCGCGCGTGTTCTCGGCG
>DASTOO010000169.1:0-2486 GCA_035762505.1 Candidatus Krumholzibacteriia bacterium | reverse complement strand
ACGTGCCTTTCTAGCCGCGACGCGAGCGCATCCCCGCGCCCGCCCGCCGGAATGGGATGCAGATGAACGTCGACAAGTTTCTCAAACACCTCGAAACCTCGGAGTGGTACGACGGGCAGATCGTGCGCGTGGAACGACTGCCGGAACGCCCGGCGAAATTCGCGCCGCTCGATCCTCCGGTGCACCCGCGCATCGCCGCCGCCATCGGCGCGGACGGAATCACGCAGCTCTATACGCACCAGGCCGACGCCATCCGCCACGCCCGCGCGGGCGAACACGTGGTCGTGGTCACCGGCACCGCGAGCGGCAAGACGCTCTGCTACAACGTGCCGGTGCTCGAGGCGATCCTGGCCGATGCGGGCGCGTGCGCCCTGTATCTGTATCCCACCAAGGCGCTGGCGCAGGACCAGCTGCGCACGCTGACGCGTTACCTGGAAGCGGATCCCGCGCTCCCGCTGGTCACCGGCACGTACGACGGCGACACGCCGCCCAACGCGCGCCGCAAGCTCAAGAACGAAGCCAACGTTCTTCTCACCAACCCCGACATGCTGCACTCGGGGATCCTCCCCAACCACGGCACGTGGGCGCGTTTCCTCGCGAAGCTCCAGTACGTGGTGGTGGACGAGGTGCACACCTACCGGGGGACCTTCGGGTCCAACGTGGCGCACGTGCTGGGGCGCTTGAATCGCATCTGCGAGCATTACGGCGCGAAGCCCACCTTCATCGGCTGCTCGGCCACGATCCGCAACCCCAGGGAGCTGGCCGAACGGCTCACGAGCCGCCCGATGCACGTGGTGGAGAACGACGGCTCGCCGCGGGGGCCCAAGGCCTTCGCCATCTGGAACCCCCCGTTTTTCGGCGACGACCGCGTGGAACGAAAGAGCGCCAATGTGGAAGCCGCGCGCATTCTCTCCGAGCTCGTGGCGCACGACCACCAGGCCATCGCCTTCGTGCGCGCGCGCGTGGTGAGCGAGATCGTGGCGCGCTACGCGCAGGAGTTCGTGACGCGGCTCTCGCCGTCGCGCGCGAAGCTCATCAAGTCGTACCGCGGGGGCTACCTTCCGGAGGAGCGCCGTCAAATAGAGCGCGCGCTCTTCGGCGGGGAGCTGAAGGCGGTCGTCAGCACCAACGCGCTCGAACTCGGCATCGACATCGGCAGCATGGAAGCGGCGCTGCTGGTGGGATACCCCGGCTCCATCGCGTCGGTGTGGCAGCAGGCGGGGCGCGCGGGGCGCGGTTCCGATCCGTCGCTGGTGGTGCTGCTGCCGTACGACTCGCCCATCGACCAGTACATGGCCAAGCACCCCGACTATTTCTTCGGGCGTTCGCCCGAGAACGCGGTCATCGATCCCCTGAACGCGCACATCGTGCTGAGCCACGTGCGCGCGGCCGCCTTCGAGCTGCCGATTCAGAAGGAAGACTGGGAGCAGTTCGGCGACTACTGCGGGCCGATTCTAAAGCTCCTGGAAGACGACCGCCAGGTGCGCCAGCAGGGCGGTCAGTTCTTCTGGAGCGGTCCCAACTACCCCAGCGCCGACGTGAGCCTGCGCAACATCGGCGACGACGTGTACACCATCATCATCGGCACGTCCGCGGCGATGGCGGCCGAGGGCCTGAAGGCCGTCCCCAACGACCACAGCCGCGTGATCGGCACCATCGACGAATCCGGCGCCTTCCAGCAGCTGCACCCGCAGGCCGTCTACATCCACGGCAGCGAGACGTACTTCGTGAACGAGCTGGATATCCGCAAGAAGATCGCCTGGGTGCAGAAGGAAGACACCGACTACTACACGCAGTCGATCACCGAGACCAAGATCAAGATCGAGCACGAGGAGCTGCACAAGAGCGCCTTCGCGAGCGAGATCCACTGGGGCGATCTGTCGGTCACGTCGGTGACGTACATGTTCAAGAAGATCAAGTTCGGCAGCCGCGACTCGCTGGGCTTCGGCGCCCTCGATCTTCCGCCGCAGACGCTGGACACCACCGGCATGTGGATCCTCCCGCACCCCGAGGCGTACGCGCTCGCCCGGAGCGCCGGCCGCGTGCCGCGCGAGGGGCTGCTGGGGATTTCGAACGTCATTCGCGAGGTGATTCCGCTCTTCGCGATGTGCGACACCATGGACGTGGGGGCGTCGGTGGATTCGTCCGCGGCCAACGCGCCGGGCATCTTCGTGCACGATCGCTTCCCGGGCGGTCTTGGTTTCGCGCTGAAGGCGTACGAGTTGATCGACGAGATCCTGGCCGCGTGCCTCGAACTCCTCGACCACTGCGCGTGCAACGGGGGCTGCCCGTCGTGCGTGGGCTCGCCGCTCCCGCCGTACTCGCACCTCGATCCCGACGTCAACGCGCGCGGGTTGATCCCGGACAAGGAGGCGGCGAAGTCGATCCTGCACCACCTGCTCGGACGCGAGGCCTACCGGCCGAGCGTCCGCGCGACCGCAGCGAGTGCGGAAGCGACTGCGGACTGGGAGGCCTTGCGCACGCTG
>DASTOO010000168.1:0-7478 GCA_035762505.1 Candidatus Krumholzibacteriia bacterium | reverse complement strand
GGTGCGACATGATCCCCGCGGTGGGATAGCGGGCGTTGTCGATGGGTTGCTCGAGACCGGCCCGCGACGCGGGCGCCGCCAGCATGCCCAGGAGCGCGAGCGCGGCACTGCGCTTATGCACCGATCCCCGCCGGCACCAGGCGCACGTTGCTCGCCCCGATCGACGCGGAAAGGCCCGACACCAGCGACGGGTCCACGCGCACACCCTGGCTGCGCGCCCGGATGACATACGAGCGGTGGCCGCCCTCCTGGATGTGGAAGAACACGCGCGAATCGCCGGGCCGCTCCGTCAGCACGCCCTTGAGCTCGTCGACCTTGCTCTCGTCCATCCGGTCCAGGTCGATGGTGACGTGCACTTCCTTCCACGTCGGCGATTGATCGTCGCCGACCGCCAGCACGCTGTTGACCAGCACCTTCCCGTCGCCCCCGTTGCGGCGCGACACGCGGCCCTCCACCACTACGATGCTGTTCTCGGCGACGAAGCGCCGCGACTTCTCGAGGACGTCGCTGAACATCACGACCTCCGCCACGCCCTCCGGATCCTCGATGGTCACGAACGCCATCTGGCGCTGGTTGCGGTCGGTGGTGAGCTTTACCGCCGTCACCATACCCCCGATCAGTGCCCGCTCCCCGCCGGGCAGGTCGCGCAACTCGCGCGAGCTCGTCGTGCGGATCATCGTGATGAGATCGCGGTACCGGTCGAGGGGATGTCCGGTGAGGAAGAAGCCCAGCGACTCCTTCTCCTTCTGCAGCTGCTCCTGCGGCGCCCACGGCGCGACCTCCGGCAGCGGCGCTTCGTCAGGCTCAGCGCTCTCGCCGAACAGGCCGAACTGCCCGCGCTCCGCTTCGCGAAAGCGCCGCGACGCCCGCTCCGTCACCAGGTCCAGCGCGGCGAGCTTCTGGGCGCGATGACCCGGGAGCGTGTCCAGCGCGCCCGCAGCGATCAGGCTCTCGTACACACGCCGGGTGACGAGGCGGCTGTTGATGCGCCCGCACAGGTTCTCCAGCGAGCGGTAGGCGCCGGACTCCTCGCGCTCCGCCACGATCTGCTCCACCGCGGCGAGCCCCACGTTCTTGACCGCGCCCAGGCCGTAGTAGATGCGCCCGTCGCGCGCGCGGAACTCCGGCGCGCACGCGTTGACATTGGGCGGCACGACCTCGACGCCGAACTCGCGGCATTCCTCCATCAGCACGGTGATGCGGTCGGTATCGTCGATTTCGCTGGAGAGGGTCGCCGCCATGAACTCGGCCGGGAAATGCGCCTTGATGAAGGCCGTGCGGATTGAGAGCACCGCGTAGGCCGCGCTGTGCGACTTGTTGAACCCGTACTCCGCGAACTTCTCCATCTGCGAGAAGATCTTCTCGGCCACGCCCTTCGCGATGCCGCGCGCCCGCGCCCCCTCGATGAACTGTTTGCGCTGCTCGGCCATCACGTCCTTCTGCTTCTTGCCCATGGCCTTGCGCAAGAGATCCGCCTCGCCCAGCGAGAAACCCGCGAGGTCGCTCGCGATGCGCATCACCTGCTCCTGATACAGGATGACGCCGTAGGTGTCGCGCAGGATGGGCTCGAGGAACGGGTGCTCGTACACGATCTCACGCCGCCCGTGCTTGCAGTCGACGAAGTGCGAAACCATGTCGCTGCCCAGCGGTCCCGGGCGATACAGCGCGTTGACGGCGACCACGTCGTGGAAGCCGGTGGGCTTGAGGTTCTTCAGGAGCTCGCGCATGCCGGCGCTCTCCAGCTGGAACACGCCCACCGTGCGGCCCGCGCGCAGGAGCTCGTACGCCTTCTCGTCGTGCAGGGGAATGTCCTCGGAGCGGATGCGGCGGCCGTGGTTCTCCTCCACCATGCGCAGCGCCTTGTCGATCACCGTCAGCGTGCGCAGTCCCAGCACGTCGATCTTCAGCAGGCCGATCGCGTCGATGCTCTTCATGTCGTACTGCGTCGTGATTTCGTCGCGGTTCGACTTGTAGAGCGGCACGTGGTTGATGAGCGGTGTCGGCGTGATGATCATCCCCGCCGCGTGGGTCGAGGCGTGGCGGGATATCCCCTCGAGCGTCAGCGACAGCTTCATGAGGCGCGCGTACTCGGGGCTGTTCCCCGCCAGTGTCTTCAGCTCGGCGATGTTCTCAAGCGATTCCTTGAGCGACGTCCCCGGCATTCCGGGGATGAGCTTGGCTATGCGGTCCACCTCGTCATAGGGGACCTTGAGCACTCGTCCCACGTCGCGCACCACCGCGCGCGCCGCCATCGTTCCGAACGTGATGATCTGGCAGACGTTGTCCTTGCCATAACGCTCTATGACGTAGCGTATCACCTCGTCGCGGCGCTCGAAGCAGAAGTCGATGTCGATGTCGGGCATGCTCACCCGTTCCGGGTTCAGCATCCGCTCGAAGAGCAGATCGTGCGCGAGCGGATCGACGTCGGTGATGCCGAGCGCGTAGGTCACGAGGCTGCCGGCCGCACTCCCGCGCCCCGGCCCCACCGGAATGCCCTTCCCGCGCGCGTAGTCCACGATGTCGCGCACGATGAGGAAGTATCCATCGAATCCCATCTTCGCGATCACGGACAGCTCGAAGTCTAGACGCTGCCGCATCGCGTCCGTGATCTCTGGGTAGCGGCGCGCGGCGCCCTGGTACGCGAGGTGGCGCAGATAGTCCCCGTTGCTCGCGAACCCCTCCGGCAGCGGGAAGCGCGGCAGGTGCAGCTCCCCCTCCTTGAGCGTGACGTCGCACTTCTCAGCGATGGCGAGCGTGTTCTCCAGGGCGGCGGGGTCGTTCGGGAAGAGCGCGGCCATCTCCGCCGGCGTCTTGAAGTAGAGCTCGGTGGTGGTGAAGCGGAAGCGCTTCGGGTCGTCCATGTCGCTGCCCGTCTGCAGGCACAGGAGCGCCTCGTGCGCCTCGGCGTCGTCCTTCCCCAGGTAGTGGACGTCGTTGGAAACGATCAGCGGGATCCCGGTGTCCGCGCTCAGGCGCCGGTAGATCTCGTTGAGCTGCTTCTGGGGTTCGAGGCCGTGGTCCTGCATCTCGATGTAGTAGCTGCCCTCTCCGAGCACGTCGCGGTAGCGGCACGCGAACGCCTTCGCGGCCTCGTAGCCGTCGTTCAGGGCGAGCTGCGCCACCGTGCCGCGCAGGCACGCCGTGGTGCCGATGAGACCGCCGGCGTGCGCCTGCAGCGTCTCGAAATCGATGCGCGGCTTGTAGTAGAAGCCCTCGAGATACGCGATCGAGGAGAGCTTGATCAGGTTGTGATAGCCCTCGAGGTTGCGCGCGAGGAGAATCAGGTGGTCGGTCTGCGACGGCTCGCCCTTCTTGCGGCCCCGGTCCAGGCGGCTGCCACGCGTGATGTAGGCCTCCATGCCCAGGATCGGCCGGATGCCCGCCCGCTTCGCGGCCTTGTAGAAGTGGATCATGCCGAACAGGTTCCCGTGGTCGGTGAGCGCGACCGCGGGCATCTCGAGCTCCTTCGCGCGGCGCACGAGATCCTTCACCTTGATCGAGCCGTCGAGCAGGCTGTACTCGGAATGCGCGTGCAAATGTACGAACGGTGCAGGCATGGTGCGGAAGCAGGCGCGCCGTCAGCGCGCTTCGAAATCGACCGTCGCGTCGGCGACGGACTGGTTGCCGGTCTTGTCGAACACGACCACGTGGACGGGTTGCAGTCCGATTATAGGTTCGCCGCGCAGAGCGACAACGATTTTTTTCTTCGCGAAGTCCCAGCGCGCGTAACGCTCGACGCCGCCCACGGTAACGGTGATGCGCCCGTCGTCGATGCCGGCGCCCCTGTCCTCCACCGGGATGCGGATCTCCGGATACTCCTCACCGGTGGCGTACGACTCCGGCCACGCGAGCTGCGGCGTTCCGAGCCACGGCGGCGTCAGGTCGCGCATGACCGCGAATATCCCCGGGCGCGCCGAACGCGCGCGCAGGCCGGCGGCGTCGCGCGCGCCGGCGAGAAAGGACCAGTTCCTCCGACGGTCGTCGAAGCGGAAGATCGCGTCCCGTTCGCCGGCGCCGGGGGACTCGATGCGCACGTCGAATCCCCGGCGCGTCACCCAGCCCACCGGTCCGACCCGCACCGGCTCGGTGACCAGGACGAGTCCGTTGGCCGCGCGGGCGCGCCCGGTCTCCGCCCGCGTCGCGAACACGATGCCGTCCGTGTAGAGCGCGTCCGCCGCCACCTCGATCGACATTCCCAGCGCGGGAAAGGTCACGCCACCCGCGGCGCCCCGCACGAGCGCCGATGCATACACCGTGGCGGTGTCGTCTCCCGCCACGCGCTGGAGCGCCACGACACGGCCCGCGAGCTCGGCGGCGCGCAGCACCACCGTGTCCGCCGGGGCGGGCTCGTGCTCCGCCTCGTGTGTTCGCTCGTGCAGGAGCCGGCGCGCCTCGCGCAGCGGAAACAGCGCGAAGCCGTCGACGAAGAACGCCGCGTCGAGGTCGGGCGTGAGGTTCGGGGCGCGGGCCCCGCGGACCGCGGGCCCGCCGCCGGCCGCCCGGGAGTCCACATATAGAAACGAGGCCTCGGCCTGATTGCCGGCCGCATCGAGCGCGACCACGCGGCCGGTGTGGACGGGCCCGGCGCCGGGCGCGGGCAGCAGGCTTCCCCCGCCCGCGAAGCTCCTCCCGCCCAGGGTTTCGCCGTCGCGCTGGTAGAGCTCGAACAGGGCGGCGCCGCGCGACCGGTTCGCCCCGGCGTGATAGAAGAGGTCCACCTGTCCCGATTCTCCGAATGTGAACCGGTCGAGGACGACGCGCGCCACGAGAGAGTCGTCCGCCCACACCTGCAGCTCGTAGGGGGCGAGCCTCCCGGAGGCGGAGTTGAGGCGGTCGATGACGCTCGCCGCCACGCCCACACGCCCGCCGAGGTGCAACGTGTCCGGAATCACGTACCGGCCGGAGCCGTCGCGGCGCGGCTCCAGCTCCAGGGGGTGGCGTTCGCCCCCGACGACGGCGCCGGGATCCAGCGGCATGAACGCGATGCGAGAAAACGAGGGCCGCTCGCGGTCCGGCACCGCGAAGCCGCGCCGGAACGGGTTCACCGCCACATCCCCCGCGCGCGTCTCAAAGTGCAGGTGGGGTGCCGCCGTGCCGGTGGCGCCGGAGTACGCGATCACGTCACCGCGCTTCACCGGGAGCGCGCGCTCGGCGAGGTAGAAGTCAACGTTGTAGCGCCCCGCCCGGCGCTGGGCCGCCGACAACGATTCCTCCAGCGCCGGCATGAACTCGGCGAGGTGCGCGTATACCGCCTCCTCCCCGTCGGTGAGCGTCAGGTGGATCGCCTTGCCGTAACCGATCGAGCTCGCGCGCACGCGCGACACCCATCCGTCGGCCACCGCGCGGCACGGCACACCCTCGCGGCCCTGAGTGCGCACGTCGATGCCGGCGTGGAAGCGGCCGTCGCGGTATTCGCAGAAGTTCGACGACACCGCGGGCGCGAGCGGCACGGGCCACAGGCGATCGGGGTCCGCGCCCGGCGCGGCGGCGCCCAGCGCCAGGGACGCGGCGAGGGCGACCACTCCGGAACGCGCGGCCGCGCGGGGCGGAAAAGGCAGGCGGACGCGGGCGGCGGCAGGACCCCGGGACATGCGGCGCGGCGCGCGCCCCGCCGCGAGCTTGTCAGTCGCTGCATCCTGTGTTACATTGGCCACTTGGCGTTTTTTTCTCCACGTTGCGATCGGTCAAAAGGCGCGGCCGCCGGGGCGGCCGTCCGGGAGTTGTGATGTCGATATGATGAAGCAGATGCGTGAGAACACCAAGATCATCTTGTGGGTGGTGGTCGTGGCGTTCGTGATCACGATCTTTGCCGTGTGGGGGCTCGATCTCCAGTCCGGCGGCATGGCACAGAAACAGAACCTGGTGGGCCGCGTGAACGGCGTCCCCATCACGCCGCAGGCGTACCAGTCGATCTACACCCAGATGGCGCAGCAGTTCCGCGCGTCGAGCGCGAACGGCGACCTGACCAGCACCCAGCAGGAGATGTTACGCGATCAGGCGTGGGAGAGCATCGTCAGCAACATCATAACATCCGAGCAGATCAAGGAGCTCGGCATCACGGTGAGCGACGAGGAGGTCCTCAACTTCATCCGCACCTCACCCCCCCAGGAAGTGCAGCAGTACTTCACCGACGCCAGCGGCAACTTCGACTACGCCGCGTACCAGGCCGCTCTCAACAACCCGGAGGCCGACTGGTCCGCCGTGGAGGATCTCGTTCGGCAGCGCATCCCGGTGGTCAAGCTCAACCAGTACCTGATGTCGCAGGTGCACGTGTCGTCCACCGAAGTGCGCCGCGCGTTCGACGAAGAGACGGTCAGGATGACCGCGCGTTACGTGATGTTCCCGATCGACAGCGAGGACGTCGGCGCCTGGACGCCTTCGGACGAAGAGGTCACCGCGTACTACAACCAGAACCAGGAGCGCTTCCACGAGCCGGAGAAGGCATCCGTGCAGATCGTTCGCATCGCGCGCCGGCCCTCGGACCGCGACCGCTCCGACCTCGCCTACACCGCCGGCATCGTGCGCAAGCAGGCCGGCGGCGGAGAGGATTTTGCGACGCTCGCGAAGACGTACTCCGAGTCATACACGGCTTCTGTGGGAGGGGAGACCGGTTTCCTCGGCGCCGGCCAGCGCGACGCGGCCATCATGGAAGCGCTCGCGACCATGAAGCCGGGCGACGTCAGCCAGCCGATTCCGTCCATGGAGGGCGTGTACATCGTCCAACTGATCGCGTCACGCAAGGAGAAGGGACTGCCGCAGTACAACATGCGGGAGATCTACATGAAGCTCACGCCGGGTCCCGAGACCGTCGACTCGCTCGCCGCCGTGGCCGCGGCGATCCGGGAGCAGGCCGCGGCGAGCGGTGACCTCGCCGCCGCCGCCAACGCGCGCGGCCTCGAGGTGATCGGCGCCCAGCCTTTCGCCGCCGGGATGCCGATCCCGGGCCTGGGCTTCGCGCCGGCCGTGTCGCGCTTCGCGTTCGCCCGCGCGGTGGGCGCGGTGAGCGACGTAATCGCGGACGACAACAACTTCTTCGTCTGCAAGGTCGAGGGCCGCGCGCCCGCGGCGCCCCGCCCCGTGGCCGAGGTGTCCGACGCCATCAAGCAGCAGCTGGTGCGTGAGAAGAAGCTCGCCGCCGCGATGATGAAGGCCGGGGCGTTCCGGCGCTCCGCCGCGGTGCCGGATGTTCCCTTCGAGAAGGCCGCGGCCCAGTACCAGTACACGGTGGCGAAGACGGACTCCTTCACCGTCGCGGGGCCGGTGGCGGACCTGGGCCCGAACAGCGCGTTCGCGCAGGCGGCGCTCTCGACGGCGCCGGGGACGGTATCGCCGCCGGTCGAGAGCGGCAACGCCGTCTACGTCATTCGCGTCGACGGCCGCAAGGATCCCGACGAGGCGGTGTTCCAGGCGCGCGCGGGGCAGATCTACGACCGGCTGTACCAGGAGAGGGTGCAGGCGTACGTCAATCACTGGTATGA
>DASTOO010000167.1:0-14758 GCA_035762505.1 Candidatus Krumholzibacteriia bacterium | reverse complement strand
AACTCGGGTGTGTTCACGGTGGCCAGGAGGGCGCCCGAGACGCTCCAGACGATCGACTTGTACGACGCGAGCTTGGTCAGCGGAATGGTGCTGCCCTGGACCGTCGCCACCATATCGAGCGCCGGGTCGAAACCCTGGACGTTCTCCATCATGGAGAGCCAGAACTCGTCGTGCTCGGCGTCGGTGGGCAGAAAACCCCTGCCCTGCGGGTGGTTCCAGCCCGCCGTGGCGGCGTTCAGGTTGTCCGTGAGGAAGTCGTCCACCACGAGGACGTTTCGTTCCAGGCCGAACTGGATGATGTTGACCTTGATCTCGATCCGCGAGCAGAAGCCCGAATTGTCGATCACCTCGGCGGTGAACACGTGCGTGCCGAAGAAGAACCTCCGGGAGGGAGCGCGTGCCGTGGGGAACTTGGTCTCCTCGTCTACCTGGACGAATGGCGTGAAGTCGACCTCCCACTGTTCCGGGTCTTCGAGATCGGCGATGTCCCATCCATAGCGGTATCCCGCAACGACGCCGCCGTATGAACTCGCGTCAGCCATCAACTTGAGGTCGAGCGGAACCCCGGCCGGGATGTCGAGAATCGTGGGAGGCGTGCTGCACACCTTGGTGGACACCCGGCCCATGTATTCGTTCGACAGGAAGAACAGAGGCCCGGTGTTGCGTGGCGACACGTGGACGCGCCGCGCGTTGAAGAGTTCGTCCAGGACCGGCGTCACCGCGCCGGCCTCGTCCTTCGCGCGCACGGCGAGGATGTACGTGCCGAAGTCCTGCGGCGGCGTGGTCCACGACTTGCCGCTGTCGCCCGGCAGCTTGTACCAGACCCAGTCCGACCAGTCGGAAAGGGACTCCGGCGTGCGCAGGTAGTTCAGCGTCTTCGCATAGTCGCCGCCGAACGGGAGTGTGCTCTTGAGCACGTACTGCACGGACTCAGGATCCTGCCTGGTATTGAGGTCGTCCACGTAGTCGGTCGCCCGCCAGCGGAACGTCGCGATCGGCGGCACGTCGGACTGGCTGCCGCCGCTCGCGCGGGGGATTTCGATGACAACGTCCGGCGAGAGCGTGCGCGCCGTGAAGGACCGGTAGACGTGGCCCGACTCCAGCCCCTCCTCGTCGACCGCGCGGATGAAGAACGTATGGGAACGGACGAACTCGGACGCGAGCTTGCCCGCGTTGGGATTGGCCAGGCTGTCGGCGCTGAAGGTGAACGTCGAGTCGTTGCCCACAACCGTCCGCCAGACGCCGTTGTCCAGGTCGGCCGGATCGAACACGCCCGTCTTGTTGTCCGTCACGAGGTACTCGTAATAGCGAATCTCGCCGTCCGGGTCCCAGCCGCCCCAGAACAGCTTCACGGTGTACTTGCTGACCGATCCCTCCGGCGGTGCCGCCGACAGCCACACCTGCGGCGCCTGGTTGGGGTGCACTCTTCCTCCGTCGCCGCCGCATGCGGAGAATGTGACCAGGGAGAGGGCCAACAAGACCGTGCTGAGTCGTGTCATGGGTAACGACCTCCTCACCGGCCCAACGGCGGGGGCGTCGGACACATCCGATAGTGTCGGAACCGGATACGGATGTTACCGGGACCGGCGTACACGTCGCCCGAACAGATCGACGGCCGCACCGACATCTACAGCCTCGGGGCGGTTGGCTACTTCCTGCTGACCGGGCAGCCGCCGTATCCCGCACAGCGCTTCGCCACTGCGTCAGAACTCGATGCCGCTCTCGCCGCGTGCGCGGCCGCGTCCAGCCGGGACCCGGCCGGCGCGACGCCGCAGGGGGTCCGGATTCCGCCGCCCGACGGGGTCGGGATGCCGCCTTTCCTCCGGCCGGCGTGCGTGGTAGCATCCCCGCGGATCCGAAAGCGGGCCCCGAAGGATTACTCGCGCATGAGATACCGCCGACAGGTCTTAACCGCGGGAGCGGCGATCGTTCTCCTCGGCGCCGGAGGCGGCGTGCGGGCCAAAACCCCGTTGCGTGCCGCGTTTTTTAACGTCTACCCGTCGGCGGCCGGCTCTGCCCTCGACAGCTTGCCGAGCAACGACTCCCACTGCGGCGTGTGTCACTACAACTTCAACGGCGGGGGCGCGGTGAACGCGTACGCCGAGGACGTGCACGTCGCCGTCCATTCGGGTCAGTTCGCGACCTACGAGGCCGCCATCCGCTCGGTGGAGTTCCTCGACTCCGATGGTGACGGTTTCACCAATATCGTCGAGGTCACCGATATCACGTCCTTCACTAATACGCCCACGTTTCCCGGTCTCGCGGCGGGCAGCGAGGGTCTCCTGTCGAACGTGAACCCGACCGAGGTGTCTCCCCACCTGACACCCGCCGCGCTACCGGTGCGGCGGACCACCTGGGGACGGATCAAGGCGCTTTACTTCCTGAACTGAAGGGGCGGCGGCGGGCGCACCGTCAGCCGCGAACGTGAGCCACGAGGTCTCTCGGCAGTCCCGCCGCGCACGCCGCGCAGAAACCGCTGCCCCGCACGTCGATCGATTCCACGTTGGGCGCGAAGCGCATGATGCAGTTGAAATCGTTGCAGTGTCCGAGGCCTGCGACGTGTCCGAGCTCGTGCAGAACCTCGGTCACCGCGCGGCGCATCAGCGCGTCCGCATCGGGCTCGAGTCCGTAGTGTTCCGGGGCCAGCCGGGCGATCGACACCACCGCGCAATGCCCGCCGCGCGCCGCCCGCCCGAACACGAACGTGAAGATCGCCAGCCCGATGTCGAAGCCGGTCAGGCCGAGCTGCACCGTCCCCGCGACGGCCGTTCGCTCGAGACCCGCAAGCAGCCGATCGGCGTCCACCTGCTCGCGCCCGGCGAGATGGAGGGGATCGTTCATCCAGGGCGCGGGGTCGAGACGGCAGGGCACGACGAGGCGCCGGCTCACGTGCGCGACGATGTCCTCCGCCAGCGCGCGCGGCACTTCTCCGTCCGCGAGGAAGCGGACCGTCTCGATGCGGGACGGCTCCACGCTGTTCGCACCCCCGGCCACGACGCGTTACCCCGCCGCCTTCGCATTGCCGAGCCCGTATTTCTCGATCTTGTGGTAGAGCGTGCCGCGGTCGATCTCGAGTGCACGAGCGGCACTGCTGATGTTCCAGTCCTCCGCCTCGAGCACCGCCAGGATGTGCGCCCGTTCCACCTCGGTGAGCGACCGTGACCCGCCGAGCGGGGCGGGCGATTCGGTGACGCGCATCGGGAAGTCGCGCGCCTCGATGGTGAGCGGTCCTCCCACCACCACCGCGCGCTCGATTGCATTCTGCAGTTCGCGCACGTTGCCGGGCCAGGTGTAGTTCCGCAGCGCCTCCAGGGCGTCCGCCGAAAACGTCATGGGCTTGCGGTTCATCGATTTCGTGAAACGATCGAGGAAGAACTCCGCGAGGGGCACGATGTCTTCGGGCCGTTCGCGCAGCGACGGCATCTCGATGGCGAATACGTTCAGGCGCCAGAAGAGATCCTCGCGGAAATCGCCGGTCTTTACCCGCGCGTCGAGGTCGTCGTTCGTCGCGGCGACGATGCGGAAGTCGACGGGGACCGGACTGCGCCCGCCGACGCGCGTGACCACCTTCTCTTCCAAAACACGCAGTAACTCGACTTGCACCTTGGGACTGATGGTGCCGATCTCGTCCAGGAACAGCGTTCCGCCGTTGGCCATTTCGAATTTCCCGCTGTGCTTGTACATCGCGCCCGTGAACGCGCCCTTCTCGTGACCGAACAGCTCGCTCTCGAGCAATCCTTCGGCGAGCGCGCCGCAGTTGACGATCACGAGCGGGCCGTACCGGCGCGGCGAGGCCGCGTGGATGGCGCGCGCCACCATTTCCTTGCCCGTGCCGGATTCACCCTTGATGAGGACGGTGGCGTCGGTCCCGGCCACGGCCGCGATGAGGTCGTGGACCCGGTCGATCGCGGCGGACACGCCCACGATGGGCGACGGCGCGGACGCCGCTTCGAGCCGCTCCTTGAGCCTGATGTTCTCGGAACGGATGGACCGGTGCTCGCCGGCGCGCCGCACGAGGAGCGACAGCTCCTCGGGATCGAACGGTTTGGAGATGTAGTCGTAGGCGCCGGCCTTGAGAGCCTTGACCGCGG
This sequence comes from Candidatus Krumholzibacteriia bacterium, assembly GCA_035762505.1. Lineage (GTDB taxonomy): Bacteria > Krumholzibacteriota > Krumholzibacteriia > WVZY01 > JAKEHA01 > JAKEHA01. The sequence goes on along the minus strand of DASTOO010000167.1, from coordinate 10,667 downwards.
TCTCCACGGACGCGTACGCGGTCATGATGATGACGGTCATGTCGGGCTTCACCGCGGCGAGCCGCGCCTGTAGATCGAGCCCGTCCACGCCGGGCATCTTGATGTCGAGGAACGCGAGGTCGTAGTCCTTCTCGCCCACCAGGCGCAGCGCCTCGCGCGCGTTCTGCGCGGTGTCCACGCGGTGTCCGTCCTGCCGGAACCAGTCCCCCAGCGACTGCACCACGATGGGCTCGTCGTCGACGACGAGAATCGAGAGCGGGAGGGGTGGATTCTTGTTCATGAAACGTGAACCTCCTTGTCGGACGCCTCGGCGTCCGCCGTGCGCGGCTGGTGAACCGGCAGGCGCACGAAGAAAACGGTGCCCACGCCCGGCTTCGACTCCACCGTCACCGTTCCGTGGTGACGGGTGGCGATGCCATAGACGACGGGCAGTCCCAGACCGACGCCGCTCTCCCCTTCCTTGGTGGTGAAGAACGGCTCGAAAATATCCGCGAGGTGCTCGGGCGGTATGCCGCGGCCGTTGTCGCGGACACCGATGGTGACCCACGCGTCCGGTTCATCCTCGCGCGCAGTGATGATCACCTGGCCGCCCTGCGCCGTCGCCTCCAATCCGTTGATGGCCAGCGCCAGCACCATCTGCTGAACCTGCGACGCGTCGCATTCGACCTTGGGCAGTTGGGGCGGCATGTCGACGACCAGCGACACCTCCGACAGCTCGGCGCGATGCCGGAGCAGCATCGTGCACCGGTCGAGCAGCGGGCGCAGGTCCTCTTCCGTGAAGCGGACGGTCGGGGTGCGGCTGAACAGCAGCAGGTTGCGGACGATGTTGCCGCAGCGCTGCGATTCGCCCTCGATGAGCGCCAGGATCCGGCGCAGATCGTCTTCCGCCGGGCCGGCCGGCACGCCCGGGTGGGCCTCTTCGCTCCGGCGGCGGAGCAGCTTCGCGTAGGTCGCAATGCCCGCCAGCGGGTTGTTGATCTCGTGCGCCACGGTGGCGGCGAGCTTGCCGAGCGACGCCATCTTGTCGACGAGCATCATGCGCTGGTGGGCCTGCTCGAGCTGCTCGGTCTTTTCCGCCACGCGTCTTTCGAGGGTCGCGTTCAATTCCTCCAGGTCCCGCCGCGCGGCGCCAAGCCGCTCCGTCATCGCGTTCCACGACTGCGTCAGCGCGCTGATCTCGCCGTGATGACCCGTGTCCAGCCGTTCGGAAAAATCACCCTCCGAGACGCGCCGGGCCGCGCGCGTGAGGTTCGCCACCGGCTTGAGCACCATGCGCCAGGTGAGCAGCCACGCGAGCGCCAGCAGCGCCAGCACGGCGATACCCACCCCGAGGAAGATCTGCCGCTCGGACGCGGCAAGGTCGGCGTCGACGCGGGCGAGCGGAAGCTGCACGTCGAGCACGCCGAGCACGGTGGTGCTGGTCGGATGCGCGTGGCACTCGGCGTTGGCGCAGCTGGGTTCGTTGTGCAGGGGCGCGATCACCCCGAGCACGCGGTCGCCGCCGGGGCTGCGGAACACGCGCGTGCGGTCGTCACCGTCCAGACGCGCGAGGGGCTGGCCGGCGCCGTGGCACAGGACGCACTGCTCGGCGTCCATGTCGACCAGCGTCCCCACCTCCTCGCCGGCGGTGGAGACGGTGATGCGGCCGCGCGCGTCGAAGACACGGATGCGCTCGAACGACTCGTGGTCGGCGATCGCGTCGATGATGCGCCGCACCTCGCCGGGATCGTCGCGCATCATGGCGTCGCGCGTCGAGCGGCGGATGACGTCGGCCACTTCGATCGCGCGGGTTTCGACCAGATCGGTGAGGTGCGATCGTTGCAGCCGGAGGCTGGCGTAACCGCCCGCCACGAGGATGACGGCGGTTCCGGCGCACAGGGCCAGCCCGAAACGGGCCGCCAGCCCCCGGTTGTGATGGCGATTTCCGATCAAGCGAAAATCACCCTTTCCCCGCTCACTTCGAGCGGACGTTGGCGGGCGCTCCCCCCGGTGCGGCACCCGTCACCGGCGGATACACCGGCAGGTACTTCGCCGCCAGCTTGAACGCCCCGAATCCGAGCGCCACCAGCATGAGGGTCACGAGGACCTCGCCGACGGCGGGGATATAGCGATGCTGCGCGCTCTCGAGCCCGGTGATGCTCACGTTCAGACGGTGCGTGATGAATCCCAGCACCGTCAGCAGGCTCGCGGCGTAGAGACCGCGCGCGCTGGCACGCACGCGCGGGAAGGCCAGCAGCGCGAACGGCAGCACCAGGCCGAGCAGGAACTCGATCTGGAAGAGCCCGGCCTCGTAGGTGGGCTCGAACGCCAGCGCAAGCGAACCGCGCGCGTACAGGTCCCGCAGCCGGAACACGGTCAGCACGCCGAGCGCACCCAGCAGCGCGCGACCCAGCTCCCGGATGAGCGGCATCTCGAGGTGGCGACCCAGGGCACGCGCCGACAGGCGCGACTCCACGATCACCATCGCAAGGCCGGCGCACACCGCCGAGAGCCAGAAGATCACCGGGAGGCGATCCGTGTACCACAGCGGGTGCAGCTTGCCGGGGACGATCAGATAGAGCGCTCCCAGCGACGACTGGTGGAGCGTCGAGAGAATGACACCGAGGATCACCAGCGGAATCACGACGGCGTGCTGGATGCGGAGCGCCCGCTTCCACTGCAGCTTCTCGAAGACCATCCCGGAGAATTCGAGCGCCAGCACGGTCGTGTACAGGGTCACGCACCACGCGATCTCGAACATCACCGAGTGAGGGTTCCACATGATGAGCGGGTGCCAGATGTTCCACGGCCGTCCGAGGTCGAACATGAGCCCCACCACGACGAGCAGGTAGCCGAGGAATGCGGTGAGGATGGCCGGGCGCGCGATGGGCCGGAACCGCTCCAGATGGAACAGATAGACGATGGCGGTGATGGTGAAACCGCCGGCCGCGAGGCCGACCCCGCACAGAATGTCGAACCCGATCCACAGGCCCCACGGGAACGTATCGGTGAGATTGGTGACCGAGCCGAGTCCGCGCGTGAAGCGCATGAACGCCGTCGCGACTCCAAACCCCATCAGGATCCAGAAGACGGCGCTCCAGAAACCGAAACGAGGCTTCCTGATTCCGTTCATGCGTGACCACCTCCCGGATGGACGCCGTTGGAGTTCTGCGCCGCGATCCGCTCCGCGCTCTCGACGCGCGCCACTTCTTCGCGACGCTTGGTGATCCACCAGATCGCGAGCAGCATGGCGCCGCCGATGGTGACGATGTCGGGGACATGGCTCAACGACGCCCAGGTGCGTGTCGAGAGCGGCTCGTGCGGCAGGGCGCGCGGGTACCCGAGGGTGTCGAACGGCACCGGCGAGAGGATCAGCATCGACGTTCCGCCCACTTCGTTCTCGCCGAACGCGTGCGGATAGTACGCGTCCGGGTTCTCATTGATGCGCCGGTGCGCCTCGGCGAGGAGTTCGTCGCGCGTGCCGAAGACCGTGGCCGCTTCCGGGCAGGCCTCGGCGCACGCGGGTTGCAGCCCCTGCGCCTGGCGGGTGACGCAGAAATCGCACTTGGCGACCCCGGGCACCACCTTGTCCCACTCGTAACGCGGCACGTTGAACGGGCAGGCCTGCAGGCAATACCGGCAACCCAGACACCTGGACGCGTCGTAGATCACAGGCCCGTCCTTGGTCTGATGGAGCGCGCCGACCGGGCAGACGCTCACACACGTCGGCTCGAGACAGTGCATGCACATCCGGCGCACGTACAGGTCTCCCTGTTCGGAAACGAACGTCAGTGCGCCGGCGGATAGATCCTTGATGTCGTCGACATTCGTGGTGAGGCCGTGCGCCTGCAGGCACGCTTCCGTGCAGGCGCCACAGCCCACGCAACGGGTGATGTCGATCAACATGGATTTCGTGTTGGTGCTTATCTTCATGGATCTAGTGTTGGTACTCATCTTCCCCCTCCCGTTCAGGTAAGCAGAAACTCGTGCACCAGGCGCTTCCAGTCCTCCTCGGACAGGTGCGTGGCGAAATCGGCGACCGGCTCGCCGCCGTCCTGGAGCACGGAGCCCGACAGCGCGACGAGCTGCATGTCGAGGCGCCCGCGGGCGTCTTCGGTCCAGCGCCGCGCAAGCGATCCGCTCATCAGGTTGCGGAGCCCGCTCGCGAGGTCGTGCGTCTTCATCTTGACGAGCCATCCGCGCCCGTACGGTTCGTCGGTGGCCAGCGTCGGCTGTGCCCCCAGGCGCGGGTTGACTTCGATCACTTCGCCGGACAGGGGCGCGACCAGATCCGCCTCGCCGGCAGCAGCACCCAGGCGAAACGCCGGGCGGCCAGCCGTCAGACGCGCGCCGGCTGCGGGGAGCGCGACGTGATTCGCGGAACCGACGAGACGGCGCGCGAAGTCGTCCATGCCCACCGCAACGGTGTCGGCGCTGAGCGGCCGCACCCAGGTGTGTCCGAGGTGATAACGAATGTCTTCGGGAAGCTGATAGCCGCCGACCCACACCGGCTCGGCCGCCTGCGGCAGCGGCATGGGCTCGGGTGCGTCAGCGGTGACGGGCTGCTCGACAGTCTTGCGGCCGAACGCATAATCGAGCGTCATGAAGATCGTAACCATGAGAAGTATGAGGATGACGGTCATTTCGGGACCTCCTTGGGTCTTTCGCATCCGACAGGTGCTAAGACCAAGTAACGTGCCGCGCGGACGGCGGCGACGCGCCTGCGCAGTAACCGTCTTGTAGTGAAGGAGGTTGTGTGTGACCGTGGTCGCAACGGTGTGCGTCGTTGCAACAGGGGTGGTGTTGAGGTTCTCGACAACCCCGCGGGCGTCGCGCGTGGATTCAGCGCGCAGGCACAGGTCGTTGTTGACGTTGTTCGACTGTCGAACCATCCCACACCACCGTGGCGGGATTCGACACCTGATTCATCGGTCGAATGATCCGCCGTGGGACTCGGGATCGGCTGGATGGCTCCTGCGGCCGTAGGGGCCGCCGTTGTCGAGAGTCCGTCTTCCACAAGCTTCTGCCTGCGGACCCGGGTTGTCAACAGCCATGTGATATATTTCACAACATTCCGGCGGGGGTGTCCGGTCGGGTACCGGAGAATACCGAGCCGGGGCCCGGGACTCCGGGGAATACCGCGCCCGCAGGGGGGAAAACCCTTGGCGCGATGCGGCTCCCGTGTTAGAATCGGCGTGCTAAGGGCCCAGAACATCTGTTCTTGTGCAGTCCAGCGGAGTCGGGGGCCGGTGTGAGACGGGGGGTGGCCAGTTGTTTGTGGCATCTCACATGTTCAAAAAAAGGGCGTATTACAACCGGGTAATGGAGATGAAGATGATCCACAGATATCGTTCCTTGATGGTTACGATCGGTCTGGCACTGCTCGTCGTGGCTCCCCTCGCGCAGGCCGCGGACGCGCCGACGATCAGTATCGGTCAGAGCGGCCACGGCAAGCAGGCCATCACCGTGACGGCCGGCGCGAGCGGTCTCGCGAACGGCTTCAGCGTGTGGTGGATGGACGACGCGACCTTCGCGTCGTACGGCCGCGTGTGGCCGTCCGCGGAAGTTTCGCAGCAGGGCGCCGCGGCGTTCACCGGCGCGCCGACGCTCAATACGTTCGGCGGGCAGTTCACCACGTTCAAACTCGCACCGTACGCGTCGGTCAAGATCGAGATCGGCGACCTCTTCCAGGAGACGGGTGTGACGGGAACCGTCGACGAGCTCGCGTACGGCACGAAGTACCACTTCACGGCGTTCGCGCTGGATGAGGTGGGTGCCGCGGCGAGCGGCCTGAGCAACACCGTCAGCGCATTCACGACCGAGAGCACCAACTGCACCTACACGATCGGCTACTGGAAGACCCACGAGGAAGCCTGGCCGGTCAATTCCCTGACCATCGGCTCGGTGGTCTACACGAAGCAGCAGTTGCTCGACATTCTCAATCAGTCGGTGGAAGGCAACGGCCTCGTGAGCCTCGCGCACCAGCTGATCGGCGCCAAGCTGAACATCGCGGCGGGCGCGGATCCGACGGATGCGTCAGCGGCGATCGCGGCGGCCGACGCCCAGATCGGCGGTCTGGTGGTTCCCCCGGTTGGCGCGGGTTACATACACCCGAGCCAGACGAGCGGACTCACGCAGACGCTCGATGATTACAACAACGGCATCATCGGCCCCGGCCACTGCGGCACGGTGTCGACCCAGGAGAAGACCTGGGGCAGCGTGAAGTCGCTGTATCGCTGATCCGGGATCGACATGTTTCTGAAGAAGCCCGCCGCGCGATGCGCGGCGGGCTTCTTCTTTCAACTCACCTCACCATCAGCATCTTCCGCGACAGGCGGTGCTTTCCCGCAACCAGCGAGTAAAGATACGTCCCGGACGACACGGCGCGCCCTCCGTCGTTGCGACCATCCCAGCCGATGGAATGACGCCCCCCGGGAAGCACGCCGTCGCACAGCGTCGCGACGTGGGCCCCGCGCACGTCGTAGACCCGCAACAGCACGCGTGAGGTTTCCGCGAGCACGAACGGGATCGTGGTGGCCGGATTGAAGGGATTGGGGACGTTCTGGTCCAGCGCCAGCGTCCGCGCGGGTGTACGCACCGAAAGGGGGAAGGAGCGCGTCTCATCCCCGTTCTCGCTTACGGCGGCCGCCTGATACGAATAGCTCGTTGCCGCCCGCACGTCACCGTCCAGGAACGAATCCTCCCCGGGCGCAATCAGGTCCGGGGTCAGCAAACGCTCGACCCGGTCGGGACCGGTACGGTAGACGCGGAAGCCGAGGATGGGCTCGTCCGCGTCGACCTTCCACGACAACGCCACGCTCTCGCCGACGACGCGCGCGTCGAAGCCCGCGATCAGCACGGACACCACCACGATCTGCACGCTCCGCTCCGCGGAGTACGCGCTCAGCATGCCGGCGTAGTTACGACTTCTTACTGCGAAGTAGTGCGTCCCTTTTTCCAGCGAGCAGACTTGCAGGAAGGACGCCGCGGTGACTTCCACCGTATGCTCATACTGCGTGGCTTCTCCGCCCGCCACGGAGCGCGCACCGAAGGAGATCAGGTACCCGGTGACGGTGGGATCGCCGCTCGGAACCCAGTCGGCGCGCGCACATCCCGGGTCGTTCGAGTCGAGCGACGTAAAGAGCGGAGGCGGCGGCGGCTGGAGATCAGGACTGCCCTCGTCGACGATCGACAAGACGCTTCCCACCGCCGCATCCACGCCGACCGCCGCCGAGCCCGTCGGGCCGGAAAAGAGCGACGCGACATCGGCTCCGTCGATACGGAACCGGTATGTGTGATCGGGGTTGAGGTTGAAGAGGTGCAGGCGAACGGGTTTGGCGTGGGCCGCCTCGGAGCAGGCGGCGGCGATGAGAATCAGCGCGGAGCAGACTCCGCGGCGAACGGATGGTGGCATGGGCGCTCTCCTTCGGCGGCGGCGGTCACGGGGGAACTCCGCGACGCGTGTCCGCGCGCTGCGAGTAATCGACGAGGAAGGGGCGATTTGTGGCGTCCTCAAGGTGCAAACGGCGTGCACGAATCAGGGCCCGGGCGAAGCCGGCTTCCCGTGCGGCCGCGAAAGCGCGCAGGAGGTCCGATAATCACAGGCGGGGGAACGAAACACTTGATGGAGCCCGAACGATCCGATGCGGGCCGGGGAACAGCGCCGCGATGCGAATGAGTGCGCGTGAGTCGGCGAGGCGCGAGGCAGCGGGTCGATGCCCGGCGTTGCGCACACGACAGGCGGGTTGCCCGAACCGGTGGTAATGGTTATGATGCATCGACTCATGGCCGACTCATTCGCATTGCGTCACCGGACACCGTCGCGTTCTACGCGAGTCCCCATCCTGTGTGCCGTGTTCACGTCCATGCTGTGCGCCGTCGCACCCCTCGTCCCGGGCGAATTGCGCGCGCAGATTGCAGGAAACGGCGTACCCGGGCTGGAGAAGAATCTGGTCACGGCGAGTCTGGTGTCCGACGCGCACGCCATCGCTCCGGGCGGGACCTTCCGGCTCGCCGTGCGGCTGGCGCCGGACGACGGCTGGCACCTGAACTGGCTGAATCCCGGCGATGCCGGGCTCGCGCCCAGCATCCGCTGGATCGTTCCTGACGGGTTCAAGGTGGGACCGCCCTGCTGGCCGCTGCCCGAGCGCTTCAGGACGGGTCCGCTCGTCATCTTCGGATACTCCGGGGAACTTCTGCTGGTGGCGGATGTACGCAGTCCGGCGGAGCTCCCGGCCGGCGCGGCGCCCGAGTTCCGCGCCGAGGTGTCCTGGCTCGCCTGCGCCGAAGCCTGCATTCCCGGCGATGCGACCGTGGCACTGACGCTCCCCGTCCGCGAGGACGGCGCGGCGGACCCTGCGTGGAGCGCGCGCATCGAGGCTTCCCTCGCGCGTTGCCCGCGCCCTTCGCTCGATTGGAACGTGGAGGCTCGCGTGGGCGAAGAGGGGATGATCGACCTCGATATCAGCGCCGGCAACCCGTCAGCGAGGATCGAGGACGTGTTCTTCTATCCTTACGAGCCCGGACTCATCGAAAACGCGGCGCCGCAGCGGCTCTCGGTGCTCGCAAGCCCCGCAGGAAGGGCCGCATATCAACTGAGAGTGGAACTTTCGCGAATGGCCGCCGGAGTCCCCTCCCGATTGTCGGGGATATTGGTTTCCAGGAGCGGTTGGTCCGGCGGTGACGAGGCCCGGGCCATCGAGATCGATGTCCCCCTCGGTCACCGGTAATCCATCGCACAGGAGGAGAATCCATGATCCATGCATCCCGCCGATTGATCCTGACCACGCTCGCGGCCCTGACGATCGCCGCGCCCGCAGCGCTCGTCGCCGGCGACGAGACCGCGCCCGCGGCAGCCATCGACAAGCCCGCGCCGGCGTTCGAGCTCCCCGGTATCGACGGCAAGAGCTACAAGCTGTCCGACTGCAAGGGCAAGTACGTCGTGCTCGAATGGAACAATTTCGATTGCCCGTTCGTGAAGAAGCACTACGGGACCGATAACATGCAGGCGCTGCAGAAGAAGTACGTGGAGAAAGGCGTGGTGTGGCTGACGATCTGCTCGTCCGCCCCGGGCAAACAGGGCCACTTCGAACCCGCCGCGTTGAAAACGATGACGACGGATTTGAAGCTCGCCGCGACCGCATTCCTCAACGACGCCGACGGGACGGTGGGCAAGGCGTACGGCGCCAAAACGACGCCCCACATGTTCGTGATCAACCCCGAGGGCGTCCTGGTATACGCCGGGGCGATCGACGACAAGCCTTCCACCAATCCGGCGGACGTCAAGGGCGCGAGCAACTACGTCCAGGCTTCCCTCGATGCTGCCATGGAGGGGAAAGCCATCGCGACCCGGTCGACGCCCCCCTATGGCTGCTCGGTCAAGTACGCAGACTGATCGAAGGCGGGGCCGGCGCCGGTTGGGCGCCGGCCGCTTTCAATTGACACAACTGTTTTCCTGTCTTATAGTTATGCCGCACCGGCAGCCGTCGATGCAAATGGTCATTCATGCGATCGAAGTTGCTCACCTTCGCGCTCGTTCTCGCGGCCGCAGCGGTTCTGCTGATTGACGGAACGGCCGGCCCGCGGACCCTCCAGTTCACAGTCAGAACGCCGGAAGGCGGAATCGTGATCGAGCCCGGCCCGGGCGGCGCGGCCGTTCGTGCCGTGACCGACACGGGCGAGCCACTCGCGGCACTCGCCGACCCGGGCCGTGCCGCGCTTCCGATGCGCGTCGTCAACGTGCTGATTCCGCCGGGCGAACGAGTCAGCGGCGTGCGCGCCATCGCCCGGCGCGAATCCAGGATCGCCCGAGCGTTCCGGCCGATCCTCGCGCAACAGCCGTCGCCCGGGCCCGACGCACCCGCGCCGCGCCTCCTCCCCGAGCCCACCGCGGGCGTAGCGCCGGCCGGCGCTACCGACGCCTTCCCCGCGGAACTCGCGCGCCTCGCCGGCTCGGGAACGTGGCACGGCTACACCATTGCGAGCGTCGCCGTGTTTCCGCTGCGCCTCGAATCCGGCGACCTCCTCGCTGCGACCGAGATCGAGTTGAGCCTCGAGCTCGAGGCCGTCGCAGCGGGGGCCGAACCCGCGCGCGCTTTGCGAATGATGCCCGCGGGCGCCGACGAAATCGCCGCCCGCCTCGGCGCACTGGTCATCAATCCCGCCGACGCAGGCGCGTATCCGTCCCTTCCGGCCGCGCCGCGCCCGGGCGCGTTCAGTCCCTCGGCCCTGCCGACGCTGGAGGGGAGCCCGGTCGACTACGTCATCGTCACCACCGAGAATCTCGCGGCTGCGTTCGATTCGCTGGCGGAGTGGAAAACGGCGGCCGGCGTCCCCACGGTCGTGAGGACGGTCGAGTGGATCTCCGCGAACTACCGTCAGGGCACCGACCTCGCGGAAACGATCCGCTTCTTCCTGCGGGACGCGTACACCCACTGGGGGACGCAGCACGTGCTGCTCGCGGGTGACACGCCCGAGATCCCGCCGCGTTATCTGTACAGCGCGTACTACTACGGGGGCACGCTGATCCCGGCGGACATCTACTTCGCGGGACTGGACGGCTCCTTCAACGCCGACGGGGATGATCGGTTCGGCGAGATGCCCGCCGACGCCCCCGATCTCTGGGTCGAATTGAACGTCGCCCGGCTTCCGGTGTCGACGCCCGCGGCCGCCAACGTCGTCATCTCCAA
>DASTOO010000166.1:0-3086 GCA_035762505.1 Candidatus Krumholzibacteriia bacterium | reverse complement strand
GCGGCTCACGAAACTCTCGATCCCGTTCGAGGGCCCGCTGGACCGCTTCGCCGAAGCCGCCCTCACCCTCCGCGACCCCGACGGGCTCGAGCTCGAGGTGGTCGCCGTCGCGGGCGACCCGCGCCCGGGCTGGTCGAACGGCGATATTCCGATCGAGCATTCCGTACGCGGCTTTCACGCCGCGACGCTCTCCCTCGACGGTCACGAGCGCACCGCCGGCCTCATCACGGGCTCGCTCGGGTTCCGCGCGGGGGGCGAGACGGGCCGGCGCTTTCGCTTTCTCGCGGGCGATGGCGCGCCGGGCACGATCATCGACCTCGTGGACGAGCCGTCGCGCGCGCGCGGCAACATGGGCGTCGGGGTGGTGCATCACATCGCCTACCGCGCCGCGACCGACGCCGTGCAGCTCGCGCTGCAGGCGACGCTCGCCGAACGCGGCCGCGAGGTGACACCCGTCCTCGACCGGAACTACTTCCGCTCGATCTATTTTCGCGAGCCGGGCGGCGTGCTGTTCGAGGTCGCGACCGATGCGCCCGGCTTCGCGGTCGACGAGCCCGTGGCGGAGCTCGGCCTTCATCTGAAGCTCCCGGGTTGGCTCGAGTCGCACCGGGCGCAGATCGAGGAGCACGTTCCGCCGATCACGGTCCCTCCTTCCAACAACCCGGACGCGCGATGACCCTGCACGACGGCGGCACCGTGCTCACCACGGGAACGGCACCGGAACAGGCGGCGGGGGGCGCCATTCTCGTCCATGGCCGCGGCGCCGACGCGCGCGACATCCTCGGGCTCGCGCCGCTCATCGACACCGGCGGCATCGCCTTCATGGCGCCGGAGGCGGCCGGCCACGCATGGTATCCGTACAGCTTCCTCGCACCCATTCCCGACAACGAACCGTGGATATCGTCGGGGCTTCGCGCGATCGAGGCGCTCCTCGCGCGCTTCGCGGAGGCGGGAATCGCGGGCGAGCGAACCGTCCTGCTCGGCTTCTCGCAGGGTGCCTGTCTCGCGCTGGAGTACGCCGCCCGGCACGCGCGCCGTTTCGGCGGGATGGTCGGCCTGAGCGGCGGGCTCATCGGTCCGCCGGGCACGCCGCGCGACTATCCGGGGTCGCTGGACGGCACGCCCGTCTTCCTGGGATGCAGCGACCAGGACCCGCATATCCCGCGCGAGCGGGTGGAGGAAACGGCGGAAGTGCTGACGCGCATGGGGGCGCGCGTGACGATGCGCCTGTACCCGCGCATGGGGCACGGCATCAACGACGACGAAGTGGAGTTCGTGAAGCAAATGATCGCGGCGATGGCCGGCGCCGGCCGCTAGACGTGGGAAAGCCCGGCCGTTTGCATGATCGACCGGGCTTTCAAAACATCCAATATGACTGTATCGATTCCCTCTCAGCAACGATTCACGCGGTCATCGGAACCTTATGAAGGGTCCCCGCAAGGACCCTGGGGAATACGTCCGCGTGATTTTAAAAGAAACCTCCACAACCGGATTGGATGCCTGTTTGCCCCTGTTCCAAGGGTCCGGCGAGCGATTGAATCCGTCGATCCTGCTGCGCCTTGCGGGATGCTGTATTGCATCCAACATGCCACTACGCGCAATGTCGTAACTTGTTGCATAAATGTCGATTCGCAAATGGGCTCACCCGTGAGGGTGGAATGGAATTTCACAATTTGTTAACTGCTTTTACACCCATCCGTGTGCAGCTCCGCCCGCCGGGGGTGGGTAACGGGGACGAAACCGGTGTATGGGTTCGGGGTAAAGGCCGGAAGCCCGGGGTTCATCCATCGGCCCGGCATGCCCTATAATGATCGTCTTTGGTTCCCCCGGATCGACCCGGCCCTAGAAAGGATCGCTTCCATGCAGACTCGTCGCATCCGCGCCGGCATCGCCGCCGCCGCGTTGCTCGCAACCCTCGTCTCCTGCGGAAAGGACGAACAGGAGGCCGCCAAGTTCGAACGCGCCGACCACGAGACCTTCGTGCGCGACATGTCGGACCTGTCGTCGTTCACCCTCGCCAACGGCATCACCGTCTATCTCCAGGAGGAGCGGACCAACGAACAGATTGCGATCGAAGTCCTCTACCGCGCGGGCTTCCTCGACGAGCCCAAGGGCCGGGCGCAGCTCTCCCACGTCGCGGAGCACCTGGCCGTGCACTGCGCGACAGCCGGCTTTGCCGCCGAGGAATCCATCAAGAAGATGACGGACGGGGGGGGAATGGTGAATGCGGAGGCCGTTTCGGACTTCTCACACATCGATTACATCGCCAACGCCGCCACGCTGGACATGGCGTTGTCGATCGAAGCGCAACGCATCACGTCGCTCGCGTGCGACGAGGACGTGCGCACGACGGAAATTGCCAAGGTCATCAAGGAAATCGACGACGTGGTGTCGAACCCCAAGGGCTCGCTCGCCAAGTACGGGATGATGGCCCTCCACCAGGCGCTCCACCACGGCGAGCGTTTCGTTCCGATCCGCGCGGGCGCGACCAGGATCACGATTGCACAGTCCGAGCAATTCGTACGCGACCACTACCGCCCGGACGACGCCGTCATCGTGATCGTCGGCAACGTGAAGAAGGCCGAGGCCGAGGCGCTCGTGCGCAAGCACTTCGAAGCCATTCCGCGGCGCCCGCAGCCCGCGCCGCTGCCGAAGGCCGCCGCGGGGAACATCCGCGCGACCTGGGACGTCGAGGGCCAGGCTTTGTACTTCGTTTCACCCGGCCCGTACGAGAGCTTCCGCGACCGGCTCATCCTGACCATGTTCGGATCGTATCTCCATCAGGTCCTGATGACTTCGGAGGAGGTGTACGGCCCCTGCCGCTCCGTGTACGCGTCCAACCAGATCTATCGCGTGGACGAAATACCGTTCTTCGTCTTCGCGGAGCCGGCGCAGGGGCGCACGATCGAAGAGATCAAGCCCACGGTGCGACGCTACATCGACGCCGCCGTCGCGAGCCTGGACGATTCGCGCATCCAGTCCATCGCCGGCAGCCTGGTGAGCTTCGCCACCGCGACCTCGCTCAAGAAGAACGTTCCCGACTACCCGCTGATGCACCACCAGGTCATCGGCCAGGAGGCGCTCAA
>DASTOO010000165.1:0-6708 GCA_035762505.1 Candidatus Krumholzibacteriia bacterium | reverse complement strand
ACGTGCGAGTCGACCGGCACCGTGCGCACCAGTTCCTGCGTCTGCAGGATGTCGCGGGCGTGGAGCACGATGGTCGGCGTCTGCGTCGAGGGCGACGTGGTGGTCTCCACGATCTGGATCTCCTCCGCCTCGGACGGGTAGTCCACGCGGATGTTGAACATGAAGCGGTCGAGCTGCGCCTCGGGGAGGGGATACGTGCCCTCCTGCTCGATCGGGTTCTGGGTCGCGAGCACGAAGAACGGAAGGTCGAGCGAGTACGTCTCGCCGCCCGCCGTGACCTTCTTCTCCTGCATCGCCTGCAGCAGCGCCGCCTGCGTCTTGGGCGGTGTCCGGTTGATCTCGTCGGCGAGAATCACGTTCCCGAAAATGGGTCCCTTGATGAAGCGGAAGGAGCGCTTGCGCGTGGCCTGGTCTTCTTCCAGGATCTCGGTGCCGGTGATGTCGCTCGGCATGAGGTCCGGCGTGAACTGGATGCGCGAGAACTTGAGGTCCAGCGCCTGCGCGACGGTGGAAATGAGGAGCGTCTTGGCCAGGCCCGGCACGCCCACTAGGAGGCAGTGCCCGCCGGCGAAGAGGGCGATCAGGAGCTCTTCGACCACCTGGTCCTGTCCCACGATGACCTTGCCGATCTCGCCGCGCAGGCGGCCGCAGGACTCGTTGAACTTGCGGACATCGTCCATGGTGGCGGTACGGGTGTCAGACATGATTCGCATTCCCTTCCGGTTGATCGATCCCGCCGCGGGGTGGCCCGGCGGCAACGGAGTCATTGAATCTAGCACAATTCGAGACCTCCCTCGACAGGCGCTTTGTACACCGGAACCCGCCCCCGGTGTCGGGGCGCCCGGAGGTGACTACATTTCGGTTGACACGATTGCACGCGCTAACTAGGCTGAAAATCCTCAGGACTTCGGGGAGAACGAGTCCCGCCGCCCAGCTACTGAACTTTCCGTTCAAGCACCCACCTCGATCCGAGGCGACTGTCGAGGTTTTAGTGACGACGAGTGCCCAGACATTCGAGTGGACCGAGCCGGCCGACTGTGGTTGCCCATGAGAAGCCTCACGCTTGCATTATGCCTGTCGATGTTCTTCATAGTAGGCTGCGGGCGTGTCGACGAGGACGAGCTCCCTGGCACATACTCTGTTGACTATGAGTTCGGCAGCGAAAAGCTATTTTTAGGCGCCAACGGCAAGTACGTCCAGTACGTTATCGTTGGCGATTCGTCGTTGGTACACGAAGGACATTGGAGATATGAACCCACGCACCGTGTTGTGCTTCTCGAGCGTGCGTTGGATGTTTGTGGGGACTTCGGGAAACAGAATCCAGATTGGGCAACCCCGCTGCGCAACGATCTAATGCGTTCGGCGAAGCAGTGGTTTCCTTGCGTAAGCTTCCCCTCTAAGTAGACACCTCAAACGTGGAACTTTCTGGCAAAATAGTCAACCAGGAGGTTCCGATGAAGCGGTCCCGGTTTACCGAGCAACAGATCGTGGCGGTCTTGAAGGAGGCCGACGCGGGGATGCCAGTGCGCGATCTGTGTCGCCGCCACGGCATCAGCCATGGCACGTACTACCAGTGGAAGTCGAAGTACAGCGGTCTTGAGGCGTCGGATCTGAAGCGGATGAAGGAGCTGGAGGCGGAGAACGCCCGGCTCAAACGTCTCTACGCGGAAGTGGCGCTGGAGAACGCGGCTCTGAAGGACCTGATCCAGCGAAAACGGTAACGCCACCGGAGAAGCGCGCGGCAATAGCGGTTCTGGTGGCGGAGAAAGGGTTGAGCGTCCGGCGTGCCTGCGCTGCCGTGGGGCTCTCGCGGGCGGCGTACTACCGACCCGTGGACGAGGTGGGACGGGACGAGGAGATCGTGGAGGTGCTCAATGCGCTGGTGGAGGCGCATCCGCGCTGGGGGTTCTGGAAGTGCTATGACCGGATCCACAAGCTGGGGTATCCGTGGAATCACAAGCGGGTGTATCGCGTGTACTGCGCGATGCGGCTGAACCTGCCGCGGCGGACGAAGCGGCGCATTCCGACACGGGAACGCCAGCCGATGACGGTCGAGGCGATGCCGAACGTGATCTGGGGGCTGGACTTCATGAGTGACGCACTCTATAGCGGACGACGGTTCCGAACCTTCAACAT
This sequence comes from Candidatus Krumholzibacteriia bacterium, assembly GCA_035762505.1. Taxonomy (GTDB): domain Bacteria; phylum Krumholzibacteriota; class Krumholzibacteriia; order WVZY01; family JAKEHA01; genus JAKEHA01. The sequence goes on along the minus strand of DASTOO010000165.1, from coordinate 4,572 downwards.
CCTCGACGAGGGTGTGCGCGAGGCGCTGGACATCGTCATCGATACGTCGATCCAATCGGGGCGGGTGGTACGGGCCCTCGAGGCCGTAGCCAGTTGGCGTGGTTATCCCAGCGCGATCCGTTGCGACAACGGCCCGGAGTTCATTGCCCAGGAGTTCATGGACTGGTGCGCGGATCACGGCGTCGCGCTTCGCTACATCCAACCGGGCAGGCCGAACCAGAACGCGTTCGTCGAGCGCTTCAACCGCACCTACCGTACTGAGGTGCTGGATGCGTACCTGTTCGAGAGCCTGGAGGACGTTCGCCGGATCACCGAGGCGTCGATCCGGGAGTACAACGAGGAGCGACCGCATGACGCCACCGGCCGCATCCCGCCGAGCGAGTACCGGCGTCAGATCGAAGCGAAAGTGTCCACGTTGGAGTGGTCTACTTGACGGGGGAGCTTACGCTTGGCGCCCAGTAATGCTCATGGTGGATGAGGACAGAGCACTGGCCAAGTTGCCAAATGAAGGTTCCCGGCCAGGGGCCGCGGAATGAGAGAATTCAAGTGATGCCAGGCGTTAGTCCGGGTGCGATGGCGGTGGTTGACAGGCTGCGGGCGTTTAGCGAGGGGTTTTCTCCAGACGCACTGCAAATATCCGAGAACTTTGCACCCAAGAGCGACCCATATGAAGCCTACGTTATCGAAGCGGAGATGACCTTGAGACCGACGCAACCATCGGCGTTCGACGTGACCTTCATGTGCTGCGCTGATACAACGGGTTTTGGAGTGATGCCTCAGCACCGATTGGCTGCGGCAGCTGAACTCAAGCCAAGACACCAGATCGGTTGGCACCCTTACTGTATATACACATCACCAATTACGATCTGCGCTGACCAAGTGGTTTCTATATGTGATGCGCTTGCCTCGGGGAACATCAAGGTCATGTTGGGTGTCATGGCAGGTCGGCTCGTTGCGATTGAGACGGAGCTTCCGCTCTCACTTCCGTTGAGTTTGAACCGGAGGACCGTCGGGCCGATGTGGCTTGCCCGAGGACTGAGGGGACTTAAGTTCACTGACGAGCGTCCGTTCAAGGCGAGCCCCTGGTAGATCGAAAGCGCACCGCAGCCATGTGGCAATTAGGTCCATCATCGGCCGAAAGAATAATGGAAGATCATGGAATAGTGCATTTGCCAGACGAGCTGCGAGGCCAGGTCGAACGAAGGCTCGCTCGAGGAGGTCCTTTTGGACAGCTACTTTCGGAACGACTGCGGCATGGTGGTTGGCACATCTGGACGATCCTGCCCGAAGGACCTTTCCGCCTTGTACACCACGCCCATGCCGCCACCCCCCATCTTCTGGAGGATGCGGTAATGCGAGACGATGTGACCAATCATGGAACCGCTGCTCTACCGGGGGGGCGGACACGGCGACTATCGCCGCGGCGACTGCCCATCGTCGGCGGGAGTATAGCGCAAACTGGACAACCGTGCCAAGTTGGCCGCCCGCGCCGTTGACGCCCGGCGGACGCGCGCTATACTCGCGGCAAGTCGCAAACCCGGAGGTATGACGTCATGGCGGATCGTGTGCACAAGGTGAAGTACTGCTACGCGATGGTTCCGATGCGCGCGGGCACCGGCGCCCGCATTCTCTCCGACCTGAGGGACGCGGGAGTGAACCTGATCGCGTTCTCGGGATTTCCGGCGGGAGGCGGACGCGCCCAGCTCGACTTCATCCCCGAGAAGATGGGGACGCTGCGGCGCCTGGCGGTAAAGAAGGGCTGGAAGCTGGGGCGCGTGAAGAACGCCTTCCTCATCCAGGGCAAGGACTCGGTGGGCGCGATCAACCGTCACGTCGCGAAGCTCGCGGAGCGGGGCATCAGCGTCACGGCCGCGGACGCGGTCTGCGCCGGCAAGGGCCGCTACGGCATGATCCTGTGGGTGAAGCCGGGCGACTACGCGCGTGCCGCACGCACGCTGAAGGCGAAATAGAGAACGCGACCGCCGCTAGCGCGAGCCGGCCAGGACACCGTTCAGCCGCTCGACGCCGGCGAGGACGCGCCCGGGCGCCTCGCCCGCAAAGCAGACGCGGATCCAGCGGCTGAAGTCCCCGCCGAAGTCTCCCCCCGGCGCCACCGCGACACCCGCGTCAAGCAACTCCTCGATCACGGTGTCGTACGGGCGGCCGCGCAGATACGCGTCGATCGGGAAGAAGTAGTAGTACGCGCCGTCCGGCAGCGGGGCGTCGACGCGCAGCTCTGCGGCCACGCGGTCGCGCATCGCGGCGCACGCATCCACGAACGCGTCCGACCACGCGGCGCGCGTCTGCACGGGCTCCACCATCATCTGCTGCGCCACGGTGGAGGGACTGTAGAGCTGGTGCACCATCGCCTTGTTGATCTCCCGGATCACGTCGGCGTTCCCCACCGCGTAACCGAGCCGCAATCCGGCGAACATGAAGACCTTGGAGAACGTGAACACCGCGATGGTCCGGTCCGCCGCCCCGGCGAGACTCGCCGGGGAAACGTGCTCGCGGCCGTCGAACGTCATGCCGTCGTAAGCTTCGTCCGAGATGAGCCAGAGGTCGTGGCGACGCGCGAACTCCGCCACCGCCTCGATCTGTCTCCGGCTGAGCACCTTGCCGCTGGGATTGTTGGGGCTGTTGAGGTACACGGCGACGGTCTTCGGGGTCAGCGCGCGCGTGAGCAGATCCATCACGTCCAGTGCCGGCATCTCATACAGCGTGCTGTACAACGGCACCTCGACCGGGTTCCCGCCCGCCATCTTCACCATCCCGCGAAAGAAGGGCCAGAACGGCGACAGCAGCAGAACGTCGTCGCCGTCGTCCACCAGGCTCTGCACGATGGCGCTCAGCGCGTTGGTGGCGCCGGCCGTGACCAGCACGTTCTCGCGCCCGACATCGAGCTGGTTGTCGTCCCGGAGTTTCTCCACCAGCGCGTCGCGCAGCGCCGCGATACCGAACGTGTCGCAGTAGCGGTGCCAGCCCGGGTGAGCGCGCGCGAACGCGGCATCGATCGGAAGCCCGTACGGCGGCGGTGGAAACGCGTCGCCGATGTGGAGCCCGGCGAGCAGGTCGCCCTGTGCCGCCATGCGCGCGCGGAATTTCTCGTAGACCGAGCCGGAGATGCGCGTGGTCCGGCCCGCGAAACCGGGGAAGCGTGGCATGACGGCGAGTGTACTACAGACGGATGCAAGGGGAAAAAGGGGCAGGCGGAGCGACGCGGTCTGGAAGCGCTTGACCGCACCGTAGAGGCTGGTGGGCCCCCGCAACGGCCCGCCCGAAAGCGGCTTCGCTCCCCCTGTTCCTTCCTTCAGCGAGAGCAACTAACCCGAAGAGTATTCCGAATCCGCACGGCGCGCGTCAAGGACGGCGCGCGACAATTGACATGAAAACTACGCGCGCGAGCCGTTGCGTGCTAAAATGTGGCGCGCGTCACACACGCCCGTATGGAAAACGGCCCAAGGAGAACCCGCCGATGGCCCCCGATACACACGAACGTTCACCCGAGCGTCCCGAACCGAACCACGAAGAGCGCATACAGTTGATCGCGCGGCTGAAGAACAGTCCGGCATACCGCGTCGCCTTCGAAGATTCGGACTTCCTCAAGGAGGAGTTCCTCCGGCCCGTGCGTCTGCAGCTGGAGCTGCTCAAGCCGGAGATGCTCCTGCGCGAGTTGAAGATTCGTTCGACCATCGTCGTGTTCGGGAGCGCGCGTATCCAGCCCCGCGAGAAGGCGATCGCGCGACGCGACGCCGCTGCGCAGGCGGTGGAGCGCAACCCCGCCGACCGTGAGCTGGCGCGACTGCTCGCGTGCGCCGAGCGGCATGTCCTCCTGTCCAAGTACTACGAGGAAGCGCGGAAGTTCTCGCGCACGATATCGTCGCTCTTCGCGCAGGCCGACCGCCGCGACTTCGTCGTGGTCACGGGCGGCGGGCCGGGCATCATGGAAGCCGCCAACCGCGGCGCGCACGACGTCCAGGCGGTGAGCGCCGGGTTCAACATCACGCTGCCGATGGAGCAGGAACCCAATCCCTACATGAGCCCCGAGCTGTGCTTCCAGTTCCACTACTTCGCGATGCGCAAGATGCACTTCCTCATGCGCGCCGTGGCGCTGGTGGCGTTTCCCGGCGGGTTCGGAACCCTGGACGAGCTGTTCGAGGCCCTCACCCTGGTCCAGACCCAGAAGGTCGCATCGATGCCTATCGTGCTGGTCGGACGCGAATTCTGGAGCGAGCTGATCAACTTCGACCTGATGGTCGCGGAGGGCGTGATCGCTCCGGAGGACCTGATGCTCTTCACCATCGTCGAGACCGCCGAGGAGGCGGTGCAGCACATCTACGACTACTACGGCCGTAACGTGCCGGACATGTAGCGGGTCGCGGGGGTCGCGATTCGCTATATAATTGAGAAACGACTCTTACCCCGAGGCGGTTGATCATGCGAGGATTGTTGATTCGTGGTCTGGTGACGGCGCTGGGGCTCTGGGTCGCATCCGCGCTGCTCTCCGGCGTCCACTCCACCGGACTCCTTCCCATCATCGGCGCGGGTTTGCTGCTCGGGCTGGTGAACGCC
>DASTOO010000164.1:0-6647 GCA_035762505.1 Candidatus Krumholzibacteriia bacterium | reverse complement strand
GACCCATGAGCCGGCGTGAGAAGAACAGCATCTGGCTCACCAACCTTTTGATCGCGGCCGCTTCCACCGGCCTGTGCCTGTTGATCGGGTGGAAGGCGTTCCTGCTGATCCAGATTCCCGTGATGGTGGTGGCGTCGTCGGTGGGCGTGTGGCTCTTCTACGTGCAGCACCAGTTCGAGGGTGTGCACTGGTCGCGTCACGACACGTGGAATTTCGCGACGGGTGCGGTGGAGGGCAGCTCGTACTACAAGCTGCCGCCGGTGCTGCAGTGGATCAGCGGAAACATCGGCTTCCACCACATCCACCATCTGAGCCCGCGGATTCCGAACTACTACCTCGAGAAGTGCTACAAGGAGAACCCGATCTTCCAGGAGGTCAGCACGATCACGCTCCGCGCGAGCCTGAAGTCGGCCACGTTCCGCCTGTGGGACGAGGAGCTCCAGAAACTGGTCGGGTACGCCGGCGTCGAGGACTATCGCAAGCGCCACGGGCTCGCCCCGGGTGCCGCGCCGCTCGCTACTTGAGCAACACCATCGTTCGCGAGGCGCTCTTCGTTCCCACGCGGAGCCGGCTCAGGTAAACGCCGCTCGCGACCGGGTTCCCACTCCGATCCGTTCCGTTCCATTCCACCGTGTTCAAGCCCGGCTCGCGCACCGCGTCGAGCAGGGTCGCGACGTGGCGCCCGGCGATGTCGTAGATCGCGAGGGTCACGCGCTCCCGGGCGGGCACGACGAAGCGGAGCGTGGTGGACGGGTTGAAGGGGTTGGGGACGTTGGGCAGCAGGGCGACGTCGGCCGCGGGGATGGTGACCCGGGCCGGCGCGGAGGCAAACTCGTCTCCCGAGCGGTCGACCGCGAACATCCGGTACTCGTACGTCGCACCGGGTGAGACATCGTCGTCCCGAAACACCCGCCGATCCGGCGTCGCAACGTACTCGCGGACGGTGTGGTCGGCATCCGCGCGCGCGATCCGGAAGTGATCGAGATCGGACGCGTCGTGCACGTCCCACGCGATACTGACGGCGAACGACGACGCCACGGCGTTGAACGACGTGATCATGGTCGGCACGGGGAGTTGCTGATAGCGCACTACGATCGGGCCATGGCCGATGAAGTACGCGCCGTGCGCCCCGGATGGCGCGATGTCAATCAGGCTGTGCGATGTCGGGCTGTCGAGCGCGCTCCACGTCATGCCGGCGTCACTGGTTTCGAACACCGCGCCGTCCAGCTGCGTGATGAACGCGTGCATGGTGCTCGTGAACGCGATCGCCATGATGTTTCCCGTCGTGGGCACCGCAACCGGGCTCCACGAGGCCCCGGCGTCATCGCTGCGCAGCACCGTGCCGGCGTTGCCGACGGCGACACCCACGTTCGCGTCGGCGAACGCGATGTCCACGAGCCACTGCGAAGTCCCGCTGGTGACCGGCGACCATCCCGCGCCGCCATCGATCGTTCTGAGGACGACGCCATACCGCCCCACCGCGACGCCCGTGTTCGCGGAGGCGAACGCGACCCCGTGCAGCGACGTCGCGACGGGGTTCGCTGTCGTCACGACCTCGTTGTCGATGACGGCTGCTGCGCCGCCGTCGCCCACGGCCACGGCCCGCGTCGGTGACGCGAACGCGATGGCGTTGAGGCCGGGAACGTCGGTGTCGGCCCACACTTTCGTCCAGTTCGCGCCGCCGTCCTGTGATTTGATCAGAAGCCCGTGGACCGAATGGGTCGTCGGATCGACTTCATCGCCCACCGAATACAGGACGGGCGTGGGCGCCCCGGACGGGGCGAACGCCACGTCGGCGAGCAGTGCCCCGCCGTACCAGGTCCGGTTCCAGGTCACGCCGGCGTCCGCCGTGTGCAGGATCAGGCTGTAGTCATCGTACGAGTAGTACTCGAACCGGTTCGATATCGCGACGCCGGTCGCATTTCCCGCGAAGGCGATGGCCGCCGCATCGGTGGGTTCCAGGTCTGGCCCCGTCACGCGGGCGAAGTCTGCGGGAGGCGCCCACCGGCAGATGACGCCGCCGTCCCCGACGAACAGCCGGGTCCCCGCGGTTGAGAGGGCGACGCCGTGGAACACTCGGGGTCCGCTCTCGACGTCCAATGTTGTCGCGCCATCCGTGGAGGCGATCGCCTCGCCGAACGAGGTGCAAGTGCCGGTGTATACGTTGCAACCCGTCAGCGTCGCCGCCATCACGATCTCGTCCGGCGCGACGATCTCAATGTCGTTCACCGCACGGTAGGTTTCCGTGTACATCGGCGCGATGTTCCGAGTCTGCCAGGTTACACCCGCGTCCGACGTCACGTAGAGCAAGTCGAAAGAGCCGGTGATCACGCCGAACGTTCCGAGATGGAACGAGATATGGCGCGGGTCGTCCTGGATGAACGTGCTGGACCAGGTCGCGCCGCCGTCGCTCGTACGCCAGATCGATATGTCGTCGAGGGCGATAGCCGTCGTCGACGAAAGCATGGCGACGCCCGAGAGGTAACCCAGGAGGGGGCCGTGGGGGGTCCAGATGTCACCCCCATTCGTCGAACGGAGAATCAGGGCCGGCGCGACGGCCATGCCCGATGACCCGAGAAAGTCGACGTCGACGAGGTTCATTGTGGTGCCACTTGGACGCTGCTCCCAGGTGGCGCCGGCGTCCGTCGTTTTCAGTATTACGCCGCTATCTCCGACCACGATGGCGGTCGAGCCGTCGAGCGCGGCGACCTTGTTCAGTCTCGTGGCGACACCGTTCACTTTGGTGCGAGCCGTCCACGTGACCCCGGCGTCGTGCGACACCATGATCGTGCCGGCGTCGCCGGCGGCGATCGCGGTCGTCGTGGTGAGGAATTCGACGTCGCGCAGCGTGTGTCCCTGGGGTGTGGGATGGAGCCACTGCCAGCCGGCGTGGGCCGGCGAGCCGGGGAGAAGCAGGAGCACGACGAGTGCGGGGAGCGCTGCAGGACGACCGGAGAGGTGTTTCATGCCCGATCCCTTCTTGCGGCGGGTGCCGGTGGGAACTGCGCCGGGGAGAAGCCGGTATTGTACCACCCGCTTGACGGACGCGTCCACCCGACATGCCTTGACCCCGACCGTCCCGGGCCGTACCTTCGACGGGTTGCCGGGTGTCGCACCGGTTGACCCGCGGAAAGGCCCAATGACCCACCGTCTGCTCGTTGTCTCGCTGCTCGCCATCGTCGCCGCGCTTGGGCTGCCGGTTTCACCATCCACATCCGCCACCCCGCGCTTCAGCGAGAAGGTCGTGGTACGCCAGGGCTTCGGCCCCGCGCCGGAGCAGTTCGGGCGCGCGGGCATCGAGGCGAGCAAGAAGACGACCCGCCTCGTCATGTGCTTCGCGGCCGGCCAGGACGTGATCGCCGTCCATGATCGCGTAAAGCGCGACGTGAAGCTCTTCAGTACGACCGGCGTCTTCCTGCGGACCATCCCGCTCGTCCTCAGGGCCGGCGCGAAGGCCGACACCGTGCGCGCGCGCGACATCGCCATCAACGGCGAGACCCTGTTCGTCCTGGTCGACGACCTCCCGGACGGCTCCAAGACCATTCCCGCCGGGATGCGCATCGCGACCTTCGAACTCGCGAGCGGCAAGTTGCTGCAACTGCGCACGCTCGACACCTCGGCGCTGATTCCCATGGGCGGACAGGCGTCCGCGCGCGGCGCCGACGCGTACCTGCTGCATCCCGACGGCGATCACCTGTGGCTCATCGATTCGATCCGCCAGATGGGTTTCGAGCTGGTGCTGGCGAGTGCGACGGTCGCGGAACTGGGGAAGCATCCCGTGTTCGGATGGGGCGGAGAAGCAAACCGGGTGCGCACCGACGACAACGTCTCGTCGATCAACCTCCTCGACAACACCGGGCAGCTCCGGCGCCGGCTCGCGGAGTCCGGCGTCATGGTGACGGCCTCGCGGACGGGCGGCGCCTTCGCCGTCCTGCAGTACATCCCCATCGACGGCAAGCTGGACTGGGGGATCACCATCTTCGACGCGACCGGTGACCGCCTCGGCATGGCGCCGCGACCCAACCGCTCGTGGCGGCCGTTCAAGGCGCCGGTCATGGAGCGCAAGTACGAGCTGGTCGAAACGGCCGCCGGCCCCGAGCTCTACGAGCTCTACGCCAACGCCGACGGCGTGCGCATCGTGCGCTGGGCGCGCTGAGCCCGCGGCGCGGCGGTTGACGGCGAGCCCGCTTCCAGGTTATTCTTTTCCACCATGTTATCCGCCATCAAGTGGTTCTTCGGGCTCCTGTGGCGCGGGTGGAAGAAGTTCGCCCATGTCCTCGGTATCGTCAACACGCGCATTCTGTTGACGCTCTCGTACTTCATTATCATCGCGGTGGCCGCCGTCGGGGCGCGTATCGCGCGGGCCGACCTGATCGACCGGCGCATGACGCCCAAACCGTCATTCTACCATCCGCGCGAACCGATGACGCCGAGCCTCGAATCGGCCAAACGGCTGTTCTAGTTCCCCCTTTTGCGGGAGTCGATATATGTACGTCCTCGGCATCTCATGCTATTACCACGACTCCGCCGCGTGCCTCCTCAAGGACGGCGAGATCATCGCCGCCGCGCAGGAGGAGCGCTTCACGCGCGTGCGCCACGACCAGGAGTTCCCGGCGCTGGCCATCAAATACTGCCTCAAGCAGGCCGGCATCACCATCGAGCAGGTGGACTACGTCGGCTTCTACGACAAGCCGCTCATCAAGTTCGAGCGCATCCTGACGACGTACGTCGCCACCTGGCCGCGGTCGTTCCCGTCGTTCATCAAGTCGACGCCGCTGTGGCTGCGCAAGAAGATGTGGATCCCGCATCTCATCAAGAAGGAGCTGGGCTACGAGGGCGAAGTGCTGATGTGCGAGCACCACATCTCGCACGCCGCGAGCGCCTTCCTCGTTTCTCCTTATAAGGAGGCCGCGATCGTCACGGTGGACGGCGTGGGCGAGTGGGCCACGTCCACCATCTGCAAGGGCGAGGGGAACGACATCCAGATCCTCAGGGAGACGCGCTTCCCGCACTCGCTGGGACTGCTCTACAGCGCGTACACGTACTACCTGGGCTTCAAGGTCAACAGCGCCGAGTACAAGGTGATGGGCCTCGCGCCCTACGGCGAACCGAAGTACATGGACCAGGTTCTCGAGACGATCAAGTACAACGAGGACGGATCGTTCAAGATGAACATGGACTACTTCGCGTACGACTACGGGCTCGAGATGACCAACGGCAAGTTCGAGAAGCTGTTCGGCCAGCGCAAGCGCGAGCCCGAGTCCAAGCTGGAGCAGTTCCACAAAGACGTCGCGATGAGCGTGCAGAGGGTGGTCGAGGAGATCGTGCTGCGCATGGTGCGCCACGCGCACGAGCTCACGGGGTCGAACAACCTGTGCATGGCGGGCGGTGTCGCGCTGAACTGCGTCGCCAACGGCCGCGTCGTCAAGGAGACCCCGTACAAGGACGTGTTCATCCAGCCGGCCGCGGGCGACGCGGGCGGCGCGGTGGGCGTCGCGACGTACATCTACCACTCGGTGCTGGGCAAGGAGCGCACCTGGCAATGGCAGCACGCGTACCTCGGACCCGAGTACAGCGCCAACGAGATCCGCACCTACCTCGACGCGAACGGCATCGTCTACCAGGAGTTCGACGAGGACGGCATGCTCGACGCCACCGTGCAGGCCATGACGGACCAGAAGACGATCGGCTGGTTCCAGGGGCGCATGGAGTTCGGCCCGCGCGCGCTGGGCGCGCGCTCGATCATCGCCGACGCGCGCAATCCCGAGAACAAGAGCGTCGTGAACCTCAAGATCAAGTTCCGCGAATCGTTCCGGCCCTTCGCTCCCTCCGTGCTGGAGGAGAAGTGCAGCGAGTGGTTCGAGCTCGACGTGCCCAGCCCGTACATGCTGCTGGTGGCCGACGTACGCGAGGGGAAGCGCACGATTCCGTCGGTGACGCACGTCGACAATTCCGCGCGCATCCAGACGGTGGATGCCCGTACCAGCCCGCGCTACTACCAGCTCATCAAGCGTTTCGACGAGAAGACCGGCTGCCCGGTGATCATCAACACGTCGTTCAACGTCCGCGGCGAACCGATCGTGTGCACCCCGCACGAAGCATACCTCTGCTTCATGCGCACGAACATGGACGTGCTGGTGATGGACCGCTTCGTGATGTACAAGCCGGACCAGAAGCCGCTCGAGGAAGACGTCGACTGGCGCACGCTCTTCGCGCTGGACTAGAAATGCCATGCGCGCATGCGCATTGCCGCCCGCCCTTGCCGGCACCGGGGTGCTGTGCTACATTCCGTTCATCGGCTGCTCGGCGCGGCGGGAGGTTCAGTCTCGTGCATCTCGCTGATGGAACACTCTCCAACCAGATCTGCACCGCAGTGGGTTCGGCCGCTGCCGTTGCATTCGCCGCCTCGCGCGCGCGGCCATCTTTGCATCGCGCCCGTCTCACCCGCGCCGCGCTCGTCTTCGGCGCCGTGATCACGGCGGGCGTCGTTGCGGTCGTGCTGCACGCGCGGTCCGCCGCGGGTGTCGCGGCCAGCGGAGCGGGCCGGAACTAGAACTGCGAAGGGACGGGCGAGACGCATGAAGAGCGGCGCCGACGCCAGACTGTCCCGTTGGAAACTCAAGCCGCCGCAGCTGCGCTACCGGTGC
>DASTOO010000163.1:0-2212 GCA_035762505.1 Candidatus Krumholzibacteriia bacterium | reverse complement strand
GGATCGTGCGCGCCCGCTGATCACATTGAGCGGCGTTCCGATTTCATGTGCCAGGCCGGCGGCAAGCCGGCCGAGGCCGGCAAGGCGCTCGGAGTTGCGGAGGCGCTCTTCCGCGTTGCGCCGATGCTCCTGCTCGGAGATCAGGCGCGTTCGCGTGGCTTCGAGACGGTCGCGCATGTTGTTGAACTCCAATGACAGCCACGCGAATTCGTCATTTCCCCGCACGGGAATGCGCGCGGGCACCTCGAGAGCACCCATGTCGCGGAAGCTGGTGACCAGACGGGCGATGGGACGTGAGATGCTGAGTCGGGTGACGATCAGCACGATCAGGATGATCGCAATGACCATTGCGAGCGTCAGAGTCAGGATGAAGTCACGGGTGATACGTGCGTCCTCATCGATGTACGCCTCGAGTTGGAGTACCTGAAGCGCGCCGATCACCTGACCGTGACGATTGTAGAGCGGCACGATGAAGCCCATCGCGGGCCGGCCGCCGAGCGAGCGGCGGTATTCGATCTCCTTGCGTTCGCTCAGAACGCGGCGGAGGTTGTCCCACTGCTGGAACGGATACGGCTCGAGCGAGCTGGTCTGGTAGGTGAGCTTGCCTCTTTCGTCGAACAGGCGAGCGCCCAGGACGCGCTCGAAACCGGCGATGCGGTCAACGAGGCCGCGCAGGTCGGAGACCTGGCGGTCGCGCAGGTAGTCCTCACCGGCGATCCGGACGACTCGGACAATCGCTCGTCCTTCCTTGGTCAGCTCTTCGCGCAGCAGCTCGCGACTGCGCTTCATGAAGACGTAGCCCAGTACCGCGGTCAATAGGACCAACGGAATGACGAGGGCGATGGCGAGCTTCCAGCCTAGGCGCATGTTTCGATCTTCGAGGGCACGAGCCGCGAGTCTTGCAAGGATTTTGCCAAAAGAAAAGGAGCGGCTGCGGGAGTTCGTAGCTGATCGTCACGATCGGTCTGTGTGGCGAATGCGGCGCTCGTAACGACGTGGGGGCGGGGATGTCCCCATGGGCCAGTGATTCGTGTGCATCCTGAGGAGCATTCACGCGCTGGGAGCGGGAACTCAATCAGTGAGTCCTGGCTCGGAGCCGTCGTCAGCGAATGAAGACCACCCGGCGCGAGCGCTGTTCGCCGAATCCGGTGATCCGCACGAAGTACAGACCCGGCGGGACCTGATCGCCGCGCAGGCTCACCGCATGACGTCCCGCTTCGACGTGGCGGTCTGCCAGCAGCTGCACCTCGCGTCCCTGCACGTCGACCAGCGTCACACGAACGCTGCCAGCGCGCGGCGCCTGGAACCAGATCTGTCCGGCGCGGGAAACCGGATTCGGTATCGGTGCGCCGAGCTGGAGCCCGCGGACAATGTCGTCCCCGACCGCGAGCGGGTTTCCGATCGCGAACACGTCGGACACGTCGCTGGCGAGGTTGCCCTCGTAGTCGCGCGCGTCCACCCGGATGACGCAGCCGGTCGAGGGTGGGCCGGTCACCTTCCACGCATACGACCCGGTGGGAGGGGCGGCGACCGCGATCACTTCCCATGGGCCGCCGGGCCCGGATCGCGACAGGTGGAGGTCGATCGTCTGGATGGCGTAATCGTCGCTCGCCGTCCACGTGAGCGAGATCTGCTCCCCGGCGCTCGTGTTGCCCGGCGTTCCCGCCGTCACGGTCGGCGGGTTCGGATCGGGCGGCAGCAGGCGCGCGAGTCCGTGCGACGCCATGCCGCCGATGTTGGTGAAGTTGCCGCCGATGAAGACGTCGTTGCCGAAGCGTGCGAAGGCATGAACGAAACCGTTCTCGACCGGCGGATGCCAGGCGGTCGCGTCGCCGGTGGCGGAGTCGATCTCGGCGATGCCGAGCCGCGACTGGCCGCCGGCGATCGAGAAGTTGCCGGCCACGGTGATGGTGTTCCCGCTCGACGACAGGCTGAGCACCGTGCCGCCGGCTCCGGGATTCCAGGCGGTCGGGAGCGCCGCCGACGTCCCGAGCGTGGCGAGGCGGGTGCGCGACTGCCCGCCGATCGAGGTGAAGTCGCCACCGGCGTAGAGGCTGGTGTCGCGCAGCGCGAGCGCGTACACCGCCTGATTGGTGGTGCCTGCGTTCCAGCTGGTGGGGGCGCCGTTCACGGTATCGACCGCGGCCAGGCGGCTGCGCGGGATCCCGTTGAGGTTGCTGAACTCGCCACCCAGGTAGATCACGTCGCCGGC
>DASTOO010000162.1:0-6384 GCA_035762505.1 Candidatus Krumholzibacteriia bacterium | reverse complement strand
CGGGATGTCCTCGCGGCGATCGCGCAACGGCGGAACCGTGAGCGGGAAATCATTGATCCGATAGAAGAAGTCCTCGAGGAACTTCCCTTCGTCCACCAGCTTGAGCAGATTCGATTTGGACGCGCACACGACCCGCACGTCCACCGACATCAGGTCGTTCGAACCCACCTTGCGCACCTTGCCCGAATCGAGGAAGTGGAGGAGCTTCCCCTGCATCGCCATCGACGTCTTCCCGATCTCGTCGAGGAAGATGGTGCCGCCGTTCGCTTCGATCAGGAGTCCGTCCTTGTCGAAGTAGGCGTTGGTGAACGCTCCGCGCACGTGACCGAACAGCTCCGACTCGAGCAGGTGCTCGGGCAGCGCGGCGCAGTTCACGTGGACGAAGGATCGATCCCGGCGCTCGCTCAGAAGGTGGACCGCGTAGGCGATGAGGCCCTTGCCGGTTCCCGTCTCGCCCTGCAGCAGCACGGTGGCGTCGGAATGCGCCACGCGCTCCGCGAGGTTGAGGAGCTGCAGCATCTCCTTATTGTCGGTAACGATGCTCTCGAAGCCTCTGCCCGTGTTGGTCCGGGGACGGGTCGCGCGCCCGCGCTCTTCCGTCCGCAGGAGTTCGTAGACGGAGAGAGAGATGATGCTCGAGTACGCCGCGACGAAGTGCAGGTCGTCCTGACCGATCGGGCCGCGCGCGGGATCGGCGTCCTTGAGGACGCACAGCACGCCCAGTCCGTCCTGTTCGAACCCGAGATCCTGAACCAGCAGCGTCCCGCGCACCGACACCCGTTCGCGCACATCAGCCAGCGCCGGGTCGTTGGCGACGTCGGCCACAATGACGGTCCCGCGGCTGGCTCGTTTGCCGTACCAGGACTCGATCGCCTGCGCGTCCTTCGCGGCGATCCCGCGGCGGACGATGGTCTGCAGCCCCTTGCCCTTCGCGGCCGGCACGGCGATGAAGCCCGCCTGCGCGCCGAGTTTCTCCACGATCAGGGCGAGCGTCGAATCCAGACCCTTGGCGAGTTGCTCGCGCGAGCGTGCGCCGGTCTGCATCTCGCCGAGTACCGAGAACTGATCGAGAACCCGGCGCGTGGCGCTGGACATCTGACCCTCGACGCGGCGGCGCAACGCGCCGACCGCGCGCCGGAAACGCGCGCAATCCTCGTCGGACGCGATGCGGTCGGCCTCGTACACGGCCAGGAGTGCTTCGTCGAGGTTGCCGAGGCGCCGCTCGACGCCGGCGAGGAGCACGTGCGACACGATGAACTCGCGCGGCTCGTCGACCTTGCCCAGTTCCACCACGCTGTCCGACAGCATGCCCTTGGCCCGGAGCAGCGCGGACTCGCTGCGGATCCGCGTGCAGATACGCGCGAACAGTTGCTGGCTCACGGCCTTCTCGAAGGCGTTGCCCTGCTCGGCGAAGGTGGTAATGCTGGCCGTCATGGCTTCGACGGCTCCGGCGGGGTCCCCGAGGCGCGCGCGGCACAGGGCGCGCGACCGGTGCAGGAACCCGATTTCGTAGAGTTCGCCGCACGACGCGGCGATGCGCAGGCCTTCCTCGATGGAGATGAGGGCGTCCTGCGGCTGGCCGAGCCGGTACTGGACATCCGCCATGCGGCGCAGGCATTCGGCGACCACGTCGCCTTCCGGGGAGAGCCGGCGCGCGCGCTCCATGGCCGCGCCGAAATTGGCCTTCGCGCCCCGGAGGTCGTAGCGGGCCATCATCAACTCGCCGATATATTCGTCGGCCAGCGCGCATTCGCGCTCGTAACCGAGATCCGCGGACATCGCCTGCGCGCGCAGCAGGGCCTTCTCGCCGCGCCCCAGCGCGCCGCGCGCGACATGGGTCCTTCCCAGCATGAGGAGTGCGCGCGTGAGGCTGGCCTGGTCGCCGAAGCGCTCGGCGCTGGCCGAGGCAGCGTCGAAGGCGCTGATCGCGTCCTCGAAGCGGCGCAGCTTGGCGTACACGACGCCCATGTTCAACTGCACCACGATGAGGTGCTGCGACAGGCCCAGCGTCTTGGCCAGGTCGAGAGACTTGGACAACGACGCGAGCGCCCGCGTCCAGCGGCACGCGTTCTTGTGCAGCAGTCCGAGGCTGTTGTAGACGTACGCGATGCCGACGCGGTCCTCGGCGCGGCGGTACGACGACAGCGCGTCCATGAAGAACTCTTCCGCCTCGGCGACGAGGCCGAGACGCTGATAGCAGTTCGCGATGAGGAGCTGGACGTACGCGACTTCGGAGTGCGATTGGGACCGCTTCAGCTTCCGGTACGCGCCGAAGGCTGTCTTGAGGGCCGCGTCGTAGGCGCCCTGCCACAGGAGCAGGAACCCGTCGCGGTATTCGATGCGGCCCACCGCCTCTTCCGGAAGCGCTACCGGAAGGGCGTGGGCGTCTTCGAGGCACTGGCGCGCCGACGCGTAGTCGCCGCGCTTCCTGTGACAGTCGCTGATGCGCATGAGCAGTCGGAAGCGGTCCGGATAGTCCGGAAGGTCCGGCTGCTCAAGCGCACCCCGGAAGTACTCCAGAGCCGTGGAGAAGTTCTCCGTCGCGAAATGCATCTCGCCGATTTCCTCGCCAGGCGAGCAAACCGAGTCGCGCGTTCTATCGCGACGTCCCTTCTCCAGCCACTCTCTCTCGTCCCGTGCGTCGGACATTGAATCCTCGAGTGGTTGACGGTTTGGCAATGACTCCGAACCGCATGTCTACGATTCGAAATCGATTACCGACTCCACAGCATGAACTTCCACCAATTCTCCAACATCACCATAACTCTCGATGCCCCGGAGGTCGACGCGCTGAGCGTGACAACCGGGGGACGACCCTTCAGACCCGACAACCCGTCAGCATCGCCCTCGTTCGAACCTCCACCGGAATCTCCCGAACCGCTGAGAACAGTTCCGCCGGGCATGGAAACAACCTGTCCCGACGTGGACTTACCGGTGGCAATCGCATTCGAAGAGTCGGCGAGCGAGGGGGCGGAAGGATAGCCAATCAGCACGAGAGTGGCGATCGCGATGATGAGAATCGCCGCCCGCTTCATACCTGAACCATCTCCTTCCTCAGCACGAGAACGAATCTGCTCGGGGCAGAATCCACTGACGTTTGAATATAATCGCGAAACGTGTTTTGCGTCAATCAGTTTTCCCCTTCGTCCGCCTCGTCCTCCCGGCTACTTTTGTATGGTATCCCGTATTTTTCGAGCTTCTTATATAGGTTGCTCCGCTGCATGCCGAGCCGGCGCGCCGTCTTGCTCACGTTGTGATTGAAAAGGCGCAGCTTGCGCTCGAAGAACTCCTTTTCCACCACGTCCTTGAACTCGGTGTAGGCCGCGATGTCGAAAAACCGACCCTCGGATGCCTCCGCCGCCGCCAGGTCCGGCAGGTCGGATACTTCGATGACCTGCCCCGCGGAGAGGATCACCATCCGCTCTACCAGGTTCTTGAGTTCCCTCACGTTACCGGGCCAGGCGTAGTCGCGCAGCCGGTCCATCGCCGCGCGGGCGACCTTGCGCGGGGCCTGCCCGAGTTCCCGGGCGGTTTGCTGCAAAAAATACTCCACGAGGAGCGGGATGTCGCTGGACCGCTCGCGCAGGGGGGGTACCGTAATGGGTACGACGTTCAGGCGGTAATACAGATCCTCGCGGAACGTCCCCTCCCGGCTCGCTCTGAGGAGGTCCTTGTTGGTGGCGGCGATGACCCGCACGTCCACCCGCATGGTCTCGGTCCCGCCCACGCGCTCGAAGACGGACTCCTGCAACACCCGCAGCACCTTGGCCTGGGCGTTGAGGCTCATGTCCCCCACCTCGTCCAGGAAGAGCGTCCCGCCGTCCGCCAACTCGAACTTACCGACACGCCGGCCCACCGCGCCGGTGAACGCGCCGCGCTCGTGCCCGAACAGCTCGCTCTCGATCAGCTCCTCCGGGATCGCCGCGCAGTTGACCTCGACGAACGGCTCATCCGCGCGCGGGCTCAGCTCGTGCAGCGCGCGGGCCACCATCTCCTTGCCGGTCCCGTTCTCGCCCATGATCAGGACGCGGGCGTTGGCCGGGGCGACCTTGCGGATCGTCTCGAGGATCCGCTGGATCTCCGGGTGCTGGCCCACGATCTGTGTCCTCTGCCGGACCGCCGCCTTGAGCGTCACGTTCTCCTTGAGCAGGCGCCGCTGGGCGAGGCCGTTGCGGATCACGAGCAGGAGCCGGTCGGCGTCGATCGGCTTCTCCACGAAATCGAAAGCGCCGAGGCGGGTGGCTTCGACCGCGGTCTGGATGGTGCCGTGCCCCGATATGATGACGACCGGGAGCTGCGGCTGGTCGGTATGGAGCTGTGCCAGCACCTCGAGGCCGTCCATGCCCGGCATCTTGATGTCGAGGAGCGCGAGGTCGATCGAGCGGTCCCGCACCGCCGCCAGCGCCGCGGGTCCGTCCGAGGCCGTCACGACGCGGTAGGACTCGAACTCGAGCAGGCGCTGGAGCGAGCTGCGGACTCCCTGTTCATCGTCGGCGATCAGAATGGTTCTGGGCATGGGCGCAATCCGTTAGAGGGCAATGACATTGGAGCTTTTGTACCGATAGCATATTGCCTATCATTCGGGCTACGGTTAAATGCGGCGCCGACGGGGCGCGTTTTCCCATGTCGAAGATCCACCTGAGAAACATGACCATCGACGAGCTGCGCGAGTTCGTTCTCGCGTCCGGCGAGCCCGAATTCCGCTTCCGGCAGCTCGCGACGTGGATCTACGCCCGGCTCGAAGACGACATCGCCGCCATGACCGACCTCCCGCAGCCGTATCGCGAACAGCTCGCAGCGACCGCCGTCGCGCGTTCCATCGCCGCGGTCTCCGTCCAGCAATCCGCGATCGACGGCACCCGCAAGTTCCTCTTCGAGCTCTCCGACGGGAACCGGGTCGAATCGGTGCTGATGCTCTACGACCGGCGCAACACAACGTGCGTGTCGTCGCAGGTCGGCTGCCCGCTCGACTGCGTGTTCTGCGAGACCGCCAAGGGGCGCTATCAGCGCAATCTCACCGCGGGCGAAATCGTCGACCAGGTCTGCGTGCTCAAGCGCGAGGCGGGTCCGCCGTCGCGGAAGATCAACGTCGTGTTCATGGGAATGGGCGAACCGCTTCTCAACCTCGCGGCGGTGATCGACGCCATCCGGACACTGAACGATCCGGCGGGCCTCAACCTGGGCGAGAAGCGCATCACCGTCTCGACCTCCAGTTTCCCGGATCGCATCCGCGAGCTGGCCGACTCCGAGGCGCAGTGCTCCCTTGCGCTCTCGCTGAACGCGCCCAACGATGAAAAGCGCGCGCGGCTGATGCCGAAGGCGTCGCGCTTCTCCATCGACGAGTTGCTCGACGCGGCGCGCTACTTTGCGCGCTCGGGACGGCGCCGGGTCACGCTCGAGTATGTGCTGATCCCCGGCTTCACCATGGACGACGCGGACGCGGATGAGCTCGGCCGCCGCGTGCGCCGGCAACCGTTCAAAGTGAACCTCATCCCCTACAACCCGGGCCGCCAGGACCCCTTTCCGCGCCCCGCCGAGGCGGAGATCGACCGCTTCGTCACCCGGCTCCTGCCGGTGGCGCCCGCGGTCACCGTGCGACGCAGCCGTGGTGTGGACATCGACGCGGCATGCGGTCAGCTCTGGAATCTGTCGCTGGATCGGACGCGCAAGGAATCGCAGAAAGGGCCTGTGGAAGGGGCAGCTTGACCGGGTCGGGGAGGAGAGACGCAAGCGCCCCCTCCACAGGCGTCGCCGGGGAGACAATCCGTCTGACTATTTGAGCAGGAGCAGGCGCACGGTCTCGCGTGCGTCGCTCACCTGGACGGCCGCGTAGTACGTGGCGCTCGCCACCGAATTTCCCGCGCGGTCCGTGCCATCCCACCGCACCACGAAGTCACCCGTCGCGCGGCCCGAATACAGGTCCTTCACGAGCGCGCCCGTGACCGAGTAGATCCGGACCGCCACCGTTTCGTTCCCGCTTGCCAGTTCGGCGGGGACGCTTACGCGAATCTCGGTTTCGGGATTGAACGGATTCGGATAGCTGGTCGCTGCGATGGCCGGGGTGCGCGATGCAATCGCCTCGCGCGCCACGCGCGCGAAGAAGCTCTCCAGCCCCGCCACGTCTGCGGGCAGCGCGATCTCCACGTTTTCCACGCGCCCGTCGAGCCGCGCATCCTCGCCACCGAACAGCACGCGGAAGTCCTCCGCGAGTATCTCCTTCGGGCGATAGGCGTGGCTCGCCGTGTCCGAGAAGCGCGCGGGATCGTCGATGCCGCGCAGGCGCCGGTACTCGTTCCATGCGGACGAGCCATCGGGCAGGTAGCGGTTGTGGAACACGTGCCCCGCTTCGTGGGAGACGATGTAAGCCGCGACCGTCGGGTCGAT
>DASTOO010000161.1:0-4145 GCA_035762505.1 Candidatus Krumholzibacteriia bacterium | reverse complement strand
GGCGAACATGGATCCGCGCCATCGCGACCGGGTCGCGTTCGTCCGCGTCGTCTCCGGCAAATTCGAGCGCGACATGACGGTCATTCACGCCCGCACGGGCAAGTCGGTGCGCCTCTCGAACGCGGCGAAGCTGTTCGGGCGCGACCGCGAGACCGTGGACGAGGCATACCCGGGCGACGTCGTGGGCATCGTGGGCAACGCGAAGTTCGCCATCGGCGACACGCTCACCGAGGACCCGGCCATCGTCTACGACGAGATCCCCCACTTCGCACCGGAGTGCTTCGCGTACCTCGAGAACCCCGTGCCGTCGAATTTCAAGCGCTTCCGCAGCGGGCTCACGCAGTTGCTGCAGGAGGGCGTGGTGCAATCCTACGAGCTGCCCGACGAAAACCGGCGGGTTCCGCTGCTCGGCGCGGTCGGTCCGCTTCAGTTCGAGATCGTGCAATACCGCCTGGAGAGCGAGTACGGCGCCGCCTCGCGCGTCGAACGGGCCCCCTGGACCGCGGCGCGGTGGCTCGATCCCGCGCTCGACCGCAAGGTCCTCACCGTGCCGGAGGGTGTGCGCCTCGCGCAGGACGACGTGGGCCGGCCCGTCGTTCTGTTAACCGACGAGTGGAGCCTGCGCTACTTTCAGGAGCGCAACCGGGGCGTCGAGCTGCGCAGCCTGCCGTTCGACCGAACGTAGCGGTTCCCATGTCACACCCGCCGCTCATTGAAGAACTGGACTATCAGAAGACCGACCTGGGCGAGCTGGTGCTGCGCCGCCGCCGGTCGCCATCCGTGCCGGGAGAGATGGTGTACGAGGTGAAGATCGACGACGCGCTGCTGATGTCGAGCACCGTCAATGTGAGCGAGCGAGCGCTTGCGACGCTCGCGCTGGATGGCAGGGGTGGCGCGCCGTGTGACGTGCTGGTGGGCGGTCTGGGACTGGGCTATACGGCGGCGGCGGCGCTGGAATACGCGAACGTCGGGAGCGTGATCGTCGTCGAGCTGCTGGCTCCCGTGATCGACTGGCAACGCCGGCGGCTCGTGCCCATGGCCGAAACGCTCATGCGTGATCCACGGTGCTCACTGGTCCTCGGCGACTTCTTCGATTACGTCGTCGGCGGCGACGCGCACCGGAAGCGCTGCGACGTCGTCCTGCTGGACATCGACCACTCCCCCGATTCCTGGCTCCATGCCCGTCACGGCGACTTCTACACGGCGGCGGGACTGCGGGGGTTGACTGAGTCTCTCCCGGCCGGAGGCGTCTTCGGACTGTGGTCCGCCTCGAAGCCGGCGGACGACTTCCTCGCGCTCGTGAACGGCGCCTTTCCGGTCGTGAACCTGCACGAGGTTTCCTTCCTCAACCCGCATCTCAACGAGACGATGTCGAACTGGGTGGTCATCGCCGAACGGCGGTGAGTGTCCCGACGCGGACGCGCTGCACCGATCACCGGTCCCCGGGTCCACGCAGCACGCTGTCCACCTGCGCGCACGCCGTCATTTCATCGAAAATCGCGCGTGCCACCGCCTCGTTGCCGCGGTCCGTCAGGTGCACGTGATCGGCGAAGTGCTCCCGGTCCGCCGGTACGCGCGAGCGGACGTCCGCGAGACACGCGCCCGTCTCGGCGGCCGTGTCGCGTATGATCGCCGTGACTGCGTCCCACTCCCTTGCGAGCTCGTCGAACGACATGTTGGCGTACTCGACATAGAGCACCCCGCGCACGTCAGGTTTCGCGATGGTGGAGTCGGCCACCAGGCTCGCCTGGGTCGCGAAGACGACGGGCACGCCGTCCACCGACGCCAGCGCCGCCAGGTCCCGGTAGTTCTGCCGCTCCCAGCGGTGGGCGGCGCCGTCGGGCGTGATGGCCGTGGCGGGATCGGCCTGCGCGAACATGTTCTCGCGCCGGCGGGGGTAGACCACCTCGTTCAGGAACAGCCGCACCCGCCGGCCCAGCTGAAAACGACGGGCCACTGATTTCAGCTGGCGGCGCCAGGTCGGACGCCACGGTTGCTTGTCCGGGAACCACCCCGCCTCGATGGACTTGAAGTATTTGATGTCGTTCCAGGTGTGGTACACGACGACCACGTCGGGATGCAGGTGACGGAGTCGGTACTGGTAGTTGATCTTGGACTCGAACACGCTGTAGCCGGGGACGCCCGCGTTCACGACCTCGACGTCGCGGCGGTAGTGCTCGCGCAGCATCCGCTCCAGGAGGGCGCACCAGGTGCGGGCGTCGTCGCTGTCGAAGCAGATCGTCGACGAGCCTCCCAGTGCCACGACGCGGATCGTTCCCGCCGGCCCGACGGGGGCCGTATCGCGGGTGCCGCGAAACCCCTGCGCGTTGATTGAGCAGAGGCCGCCGCCCTTGAGCGCGTACGTCTTTCCGGGCGCGAGCCGCGCGCCCAGATGACCGTCGGAGATGTATTCGACTTCTTCGGAAAGGCGGATGGGGCGAACGAGGCGCAACGCGACTTCGGCGAGCACCATGACGGCCGCCAACGATCCAACGGCGACGAGAAGGCCCGCGCGCAGCCGCGTGCCGGCCTTCACGGGCGCATCGTTCATCTGGTGGACACCTCCGCCGCTCACCTACGCGTGGATCTTCCGGTACTTGATGCGGTGCGGCTGATCGGCGTCGTGCCCGAGGCGCCGGCGCCGGTCGGCTTCGTACTCCTGGTAGTTCCCCTCGAACCACTTCACCTGGCCGTCGCCCTCGAACGCCAGCATGTGGGTGGCGATACGGTCGAGGAACCAGCGGTCGTGGCTGATCACCACGGCGCACCCCGCGAACTCCACCAGCGCGTCCTCGAGTGCGCGCAGCGTGTTCACGTCCAGGTCGTTGGTGGGCTCGTCCAGCAGGAGCACGTTGCCGCCGCTCTTCAGGAGCTTCGCAAGATGGAGGCGGTTGCGCTCGCCGCCGGACAGATCGCCGACGCGCTTGTTCTGCTCCTGCCCCTTGAACATGAAGCTCGCGACGTACGCGCGCGAGTTCATCTTGCGCTTCCCGACCTCGATGAGCTCCTCGCCGCCGGAAATCTCCTCCCACACGGTCTTCTTCGGGTCCAGCGCGTCGCGGAACTGATCGACGTGCGCGAGCTGGACCGTCTCCCCCACCGTGAGCTCGCCCGCATTGGGCTTCTCCGCGCCGGTGATCATGCGGAACAGCGTCGTCTTGCCGGCGCCGTTGGGCCCGACGATGCCCACGATACCGCCGCGCGGCAGCGAGAAGTCCAGTCCGTCGATGAGCAAGTTCTCGCCGAAGCCCTTCTTGAGCCCGCGCGCTTCGACCACGACGTCACCGAGACGGGGGCCGGTGGGAATCGCGATTTCGAGGTTGTCGCGCCGCTCGCGCGCCGTCTCGGTCAGCAGCTCCTCGAACTGGCGGATGCGCGCCTTGCTGCGCTGGTGGCGCGCCTTGGGCGTCATGCGCATCCACTCCATCTCGCGCTGGAGGGTCCGCCGGCGCGCGGATTCCTGCTTCTCCTCGCTGGCGAGACGGCGCTCCTTCTGCTCCAGCCACGACGAATAGTTTCCTTCCCACGGAATTCCCTTGCCGCGGTCGAGCTCGAGAATCCAACCCGCCACGTTGTCCAGGAAGTAGCGGTCGTGCGTGATCGCGACCACCGTGCCGGGGAACTCCTTGAGGTAGCGCTCGAGCCACGCCACGGATTCGGCGTCGAGGTGGTTGGTGGGCTCGTCGAGGAGCAGCATGTCGGGCCTCTGGAGCAGGAGCCGGCACAGCGCCACGCGGCGGCGCTCGCCGCCGGAGATCTTCGCGACCTCGGCGTCGGGCGGCGGGCAGCGCAGCGCGTCCATCGCGATTTCGAGCTGGCGGTCCAGCTCCCACGCATTGGCCGCGTCGATCCGGTCCTGCAGCTTTCCCTGCTCCTCGATGAGTGCGTTCATCTCGTCGTCGCTCATGGGCTCGGCGAACTTCGCGCTCACCGCCTCGAAGCGCTGCAGCAACGCGCGCGTCTCCACGACCGCTTCCTCGATATTGCCGAGCACGTCCTTGGACGGATCGAGCTGCGGCTCCTGGGGCAGGTATCCGATCTTCAGCGCGGGCAGCGTCTGGCACTCGCCCTGGATGTCCGTGTCGACGCCCGCCATGATGCGCAGCAGCGTGCTCTTCCCCGCGCCGTTGTGGCCGAGGACCCCG
>DASTOO010000160.1:0-2413 GCA_035762505.1 Candidatus Krumholzibacteriia bacterium | reverse complement strand
GTCGGCCTGTGGGCCCGACTCGTTCAGGTGCAGTACCTGCGGCACGACGACTACGTCGCGAGGGCGGCTGAGCAGCGCGAGGCGTCGGTCGAAGTGACCGCGACGCGCGGCGGGATCTTCGATCGGGACGGGCGGCCGCTCGCGATGAACATCCGCCGGTGCTCCGTCGCCGTCCAGCCCGACCGCGTGGGCGACCGCTCGGCGGTCGCGGCGCGTCTCGCGAAGACGCTGGGCGTTCCGGCCGGTCAGGTGAAGCAGAAGCTGCGCTCGCGCAAGCCCTACGTGTACATCAAGCACGACTGCATGCTGGACGAGCAGGAGCGCCTGGAGCTGAGCCGGCTGCGCGGCGTCGCCGTCGAAGTGAAGGCGAATCGCATCTATCCCTACGACGCGGTAGGCAGCAAGGTGGTCGGTTTCGTGAGCCGCGAGAACCGCGGTCTCTCGGGCGTCGAGGCCGCCTACGACGAGGCGCTGCGCGGAACGCCGGGGCGCGAAACGGTGATCCGCAACGGCGCCTACAAGAGCGAGCGCTACTACCGTTTCATCGACCGCAAGCCGCGCGACGGCAAGCACGTGTATCTGACCATCGACGCCACCGTGCAGGACATCGCCGAGACGGAGCTGCGCCGCGCCGTGATCGAGAACGACGCGCGCGGCGGGGCGATCATCGTCATGGAAGTCGCGACCGGCGACATCCTGGCGCTCGCGGAGGCGCCCGCGGTGGCAACGCGGGAGGGATCGCCGCGTGCCGACTCCCTGTGGACGCTGAGCAGCGTCTCGCACATCTACGAGCCCGGTTCCACGTTCAAGCTGGTCACCGCCGCCGCGTTGCTCGAGAAGTCGTCGGTGACGCCGGCCGACTCGTTCGACGCGGAGGACGGCCGCGCGGACCTCGGCTTCGCGGTAATCAACGATCCGCACCCGCACCGCTGGCTTACGGTCGAGGAAGCGTTCCTGTACTCGAGCAACGTCGTCATGGCCAAGGCTGTCAGCGCGCTGTCGGCAGGCGACTTCTACGGGTACGCGAAGCTGTTCGGCTTTGGCGCGCGTACGGGTGTGGGTCTGCCCGGAGAATCCGCCGGGTCCGTGCCCGCGATCGAGCGCTGGTCGGCGCGCACCAAGGCGACAATGGCTTTCGGTCAGGAAGTCGCGGTTACCCCGATCCAGATGCTGAACGCGTTCGCATCGATCGCCAACGGCGGTGTCATGATGATGCCGCGGCTGGTGAAGGCGGTCGTCGACCCGGCGACGGGCGACGTCGCGCGCTCCGAGCCCGTGGTGGTGCGGCGCGTGGTGACCGAGGAAACCGCGGCGCAGCTGCGCGCGTTCTGCCTGCGTGTCGTCGAGGACGGAACCGCGCAGGCGGCCCGCGTGGAGTTCATGCGCGTGGCGGGCAAGACCGGGACCGCCCAGAAGGCCGGCCGGCGCGGCTACGTTCCTAACAAGTACATCTCCAGCTTCATCGGCTTCGCGCCCTACGAGAGTCCACGCATCGCCTGTTTCGTCATGCTCGACGAGCCCCACTGGTCCGCGCGATTCGGCGGCGATTCCGCGGCGCCGGTCTTCGCACGCATGTGCCGCAGCCTGGCCAGTGCGACACCGAGGTTCGACGACCTGCTGTCCGTGGAGACGCTCGCGGTCGCGTCCGATAACGGACGGCGCAGCCCGGCGCCGAACTTCCTGCGCATGGATCGCGCCGCGGCGCTCGACCACGCCCGGCGCAAGGGCAACAACGTTCTTCTCCAGGGCGAGGAGGGCCGCGTCGTGGCGCAGGTGCCCGCGCCCGGTTCGGCCATGGAGCGCAACCGTGTGATCCGCCTCCTGCTGGTGAAAGGCGCGGAAATCGGCCGCACGCGTTCCGGGCTGGACCGGAACGCGCGCGCGCGCGCGGAGTACCGCGCCGCCACCTTCGCGCCCGAGCGGGCGGACGAGCGTGCGGGACTGGGCGCGATCGCGCACACGATGGCCATCGCCGGGCAGGCCGCGGTCTCGAGTGCGATGGTGGGACGCTAGGGTCCGGGAAGATGACGACGATGACGAAGAAGAACGACGCGCACACGGTGACGCTGGGCTCGCTGGCCGACGCCCTCGGTCCGCTCGCGGTGACGCCGCTCGATGCCGGCGCGCGCCGGGTCGCCATTCGCGCCGTGGCCGTCGACTCCCGCAAGGTGCAGGGAGGCGACCTGTTCGTCGCGGTGCGCGGGACGGCGCGGGACGGGCACGACTACATCGGAGACGCGCTGGGGCGCGGCGCCGCGGCCGTAGTGGTCGAGCGCGCCGTTCTTTCGCCCGGGATTCCCGCCGTGGTGGTGGAGGACTCGGCGAAGGCCCTCGCCGTGATCGCGGCGCGCTTCTTCGGCGACCCGGCGGCGAGCCTCCGCCTGTGCGGCGTCACCGGCACCAACGGCAAGAC
>DASTOO010000159.1:0-10365 GCA_035762505.1 Candidatus Krumholzibacteriia bacterium | reverse complement strand
GATTTCACCACCGCCGAGGGCGAGTTGCGCGAGATTCCCCTCGCGGCCGTCGCGGATCCCGAAGCGCTCTTCCGCGAGGAGTGGGTGCGCCGTCTCTTCGAACTCGCGCTCGCCGATCTGCGCGAGCACTGCCGCGCCGCGGGAAAGGAAACCACGCTCGCGCTCTTCGAACGCTACGACCTGGACCCGCCCGACGCGCACGACGTCCGCGTCACCTATGACAGCCTGGCCCGTGAGTTCGGGCTCCCCGTCACCACCGTGACCAATCAGCTCGCCGACGCCCGCCGGCGCTTCCGCGCGGCGCTGATCGGCCGCGTGCGCGAGACCACCGGCAGCGATGCGGAGTTTCGCGAAGTGCTCCGCGACCTCCTCGGACTCGCCCTGAACGACGCGGGAGACGGCGCGCCGTGACGCGCCTCTCCGGCGACGCGATCCGGCGCCTGCAGGGCGTGGTCGAACTCCCCGACCTGTCCGGCACCCGTTATGAACCGATCGAGTTCGTGGCCCGCGGCGGGATGGGTGTCGTGTTCCGGGTGCGCGATCGGGATCTCGACCGCGATGTCGCGCTGAAAGTCCTGAGCACCGTCCAGATGAACGAAGACGCGCGCGCACGCATGCTTACCGAGGCGCGCGTCCTCGCCCGCCTGGAGCACCCGGGCATCGTCCCGGTCCATGACGTCGGAGCGCTGCCGGACGGACGCGTGTTCTACACCATGAAGTTCGTGCGCGGAAGCCGTCTCGACGAGTACGCCGCGGCCCGCCGCGATCTCAACGACCTGCTGCGCGTATTCCTCCGCATCTGTGAAGCGGTTGCGTTCGCGCACGCGGAGCGTGTCGTGCACCGCGACCTCAAGCCGGGGAACATCATGGTGGGCGCGTTCGGCGAGGTGCTGGTGATGGACTGGGGTGTTGCCAAGATTCTCGGGGCCGGCGGGGAAGCCGCGCTCGCACCGCCCGTGCGGCCGGTTGATCCCCCGGACGGTACGCCTGAAACCACCGCCACCGGGTCGATCCTCGGCACGCCCGGGTACATGGCGCCCGAACAGGCCCGCGGGGAGCCGGCGCTCGTCGACGCGCGCAGCGACGTCTTCGCGCTCGGCGTGTTGCTGAGACTCCTGGCCGAGTCGGCAGCGGGCGCGGAGCGCGGCGTGCCCCGCCGCCTCCGGGCGATCCACGCGCGCGCCGGCGCCGCGGAGCCCGCCGGGCGCTATGCCAGCGTCGGGGCCCTCGCGGACGAAGTGATCCGCTACCTGACCGGCCGCTCCGTGAATGCCTACCGCGAACCGTGGTTCGAGCGGACAGCCCGCCTCGCGGGGCGGCACCGGACCGCGATCGCGCTGGTGCTCATGTACCTGCTCATGCGAATTCTCGTTTTTCTGGCCGATCGGCTCTAAAGAAGTCTCGCGTTTCGTCGAATGGAACCTCGAGGGGAGCCCGCGCGGGCTCCGGAAAGGAAGCACGAAGATGAACAAGCCTGTTCTGGGTCTGGTCGTCGGTGGAGTCCTGGGAGTGTTCGACGGGTTGTCGGCGCTGGTGTCGGCGCCGGAGACGCAGCCGCAGATCGTCGGCATCGTGATCGGATCGACGTTCAAGGGAATCATCGCCGGTCTGCTCATCGGCTGGTTCGCGAGCCGGGTTCGGTCCATGGCGAAGGGCGTCGTGTTCGGCCTGATCGTGGGCCTGGTGCTGGCGTTCCTCGTTGCCATGATGCCCGGCGAGAACGGCGAACATTACTGGATGCAGATCATGCTGCCGGGGAGCGTCGTCGGCCTCATCGTGGGATACGCGACGCAGCGCTACGGCGCGGCGGCGTCTGCGCGCTCCCGGGCATAACGAAGGTGATTGAAAGGAGCTATCTGATGAACCGCATCGTTCATTTCGAGATCCCGGCTGACAACCCCGAGCGCGCCACCGCGTTCTACGCGAAGGCGCTCGGCTGGGAGTTCAGCAAGTACCCCGGTGACATGCCGTACTGGCTGGTCAAGACCGGCGCGGACGGCGTTCCCGGCATCGACGGCGGCCTCATGCCGCGGCAGCACCCCGGCCAGGGGCCCGTCCTCGTCGCCGGTGTCGAGTCGGTGGACACAACGACCGCGAACATCACGAAGGCGGGTGGGGTTTCGGTGGCGCCGAAGATGGCGATCCCCGGCGTCGGCTGGGCAGCCTACTTCACCGACCCGGAGGGCAACGTCTTCGGTATCTTCCAGAACGATCCGGGCGCGAAGTAGCGAAAGCCGGAAAAATCGAAGACCCCGGGCGCCTAGCCCGGGGTCTGCAGACTTTCGCGGATGGCGGCTTCGATATCCGCGACGGTGAAGGGCTTCTCGACGACGCGGGTGGCGCCGAGGAGCTGCGCGCTCTGGAGAAACACGCGGTTGCTCGGGGCGCTGATCGCGATGCACTTGGTCATCGGACTCTCGCGCTGGAGGTACATGATCACCTCGAGACCGTCCTTCTCCGGCATCAGGATGTCGGAAATGACGATGTCGAAGGTCTGTTTGCGAAGCAAGTCGATGGCCTGCTTGCCGTCCGGGGCGTCCACCACCTCGTAGCCGGCCCGGGTCAATGATTCGCGCAGCAGGTCCCGGATCTGCTGCTCGTCGTCAACCACCAGAATGCGGCGTTTCATGTCGCTCCCGTTCCCTCGGCCCCCGGGGGTGTCTCCACCCGAGACGGACCCGCCGCTGCCGCGATTGGTTCCCGCGGCCATGCCCCTGCGTGACGCCCAAAGTCTACCCGCAAAATACCCGTCGATCAACGCGAAATCCCGTAAGCCGTTACGCCGCATAAACCAGTCGCCGCTTGGTAATGCGGGCGCTTTGTGGCATCAACGGGAATCCCCTTGCCTGCGTGGGCCGTCCTGTTATATTCGCGATGGCTTCGTGAAAAGGATCGACCACCGCATCGTGACCACTATCGACTCGCGCCCGCAGTCTGGCGGGCAATTTGCTCCAACCGCTCGTATGCAGGACCCGCTGCACATTACGTACATCGGCCACGCCACCTGCCTCATCGAGATGAACGACGTGCGCCTGCTGACGGACCCGATCCTGCGCGATCGCATCGGCTATATCACGCGGCCGCGGCGCCGGTTACACCCGTCCTGGTCCCGCGATATCGACGCGGTGCTGCTTTCGCACATGCACCTCGACCATCTCGACCTGCCGTCACTGCGGCGGCTCGGCCGGGACACCCGTCTCATCGTGCCCGACGGGAGCGGCCGCCTGCTTCGCCGCGACGGCTTCACGCGGGTCGAGGAAGTCAGTCCCGGCGACCTGACCCAGGTCGGGTCGGTTTCGATCGAGGCTACGTTCGCGACCCACGACGGCACCCGCCATCCCTTCGGACCGGTCGGGGAGACGGTCGGCTTCCTGCTCCACGGCGAGGCCTCCGTGTACTTCGCCGGGGATACCGACCTGTTCCCCGAGATGTCCGACATCCATGGCTCCCTTGACGTCGCCCTCCTGCCGGTCTGGGGCTGGGGTCCGACCCTGGGCGACGGGCACATGAACCCGCGCCGGGCCGCGGAGTCGCTCACCATGCTTCGC
The DNA here is from genome assembly GCA_035762505.1 of Candidatus Krumholzibacteriia bacterium. GTDB lineage: Bacteria > Krumholzibacteriota > Krumholzibacteriia > WVZY01 > JAKEHA01 > JAKEHA01. Next base: position 6,817 of record DASTOO010000159.1, on the reverse strand, counting down.
CCCCGCGCGGCGATTCCCATCCACTGGGGCAGCTTTGCCCCGTTCGGCATGCGGTGGTTCCGTCCCCGCTTCCTCTCGCACCCGCCCTTCGATTTCGCGGACCACGCGAGCGACCTCGCGCCCGATGTCCGCGTCCACGTCGTGCGCCCCGGTAACCTGTTCCGTTTCGCCAACTGATCGTCAATAATCGACCCGTGACGTCACCGGGTCGCTCGCTCTACGTGCTGCTCCGGAGGGTGGTCGTCCTCTGGACCCTTGAGGTGTTCGCGCTGTGGACGCTGGCCCGCGTGCTGCCCGGGCTGAGCCTGGAGGGATGGGGCGCCGCCATCCTTGGCGTCGCGGCCATCGCGCTGCTCAACGCGCTCGTGCGCCCGCTGCTTCTCTTCCTCACCCTCCCCTTCACGGTGGTCTCCTTCGGGCTGCTGACGCTGGTGCTGAACGGCGTCGTGCTGTGGCTCGTGACCCTCGCGGTTCCGGGGCTGCATCTCTCCGATTTCGGGAGCGGGGTACTGGCTGCGCTCGGCCTCACCGTCACCAACACCCTGGGCGCGTACGTCTTCGCCTTCAACGACGAGGAGTCGGTTTACCGCAACGTCATCCGGCGCATCGCGCGCCGGTCCCACCCCACCGCCGCGACGACGGCGCCGGGGCTGGTGTTCGTCGAGTTCGACGGCGTGTCGACACCGCTCCTGGAGCGCGCGCTGCGCGACGGCTACCTCCCCACGCTCGCGCGGTGGATCCGTTCCGGGACCCACCGCCTCGCGCACTGGGACTGCGGCGTGCCGTCGCAGACGTCGTCCAGCCAGGCCGGCATCCTGTTCGGAAACAACTTCGACATCCCGGCCTTTCGCTGGTTCGACAAGCAGACCGGCGTGATGATGGTCTCCAACGACCCGGCCGACGCGATGCGGATCGAGCAGCGCGTGTCGCGCGGCGCCGGCCTGCTGCGGCACGACGGCATCAGCGTGTGCAACATGTTCAGCGGCGATGCGCCAAAGAGCATCGCGACCATCAGCGCCTTCTCCTCACCCGCCCTTCAGGTGGCGCGCACATCGCCCCTGTACTTCTCGTTCTATTTGAGCCCGTACAACTTCACGCGCGCGCTCGTGCTGATCGTCCGCGAATTCCTCGTGGAGTGGTCGGAGGGCGCCCGCCAGCGGATGCGGCGCGTGCAGCCGCGCGTCTCGCGCGGCGGGCTGTTTCCACTCCTGCGCGCCATGTCGACGGTGGCGCAGCGCGAGCTGGGAACCTACACGCTGATGCACGAGATGTTCGCCGGTGTGCCGGTCGCCTACATGACGTACGTCGGATACGACGTCGTGGCGCACCACGCCGGGCCGGACGCGCCGGATGCGCTGCGCGTCCTGCGCGAGCTCGACCAGCGCGTGGCGATGCTCGAGCGCGCGGCCGCGGATTGTCCGCGTCCCTACCACTTCGTGCTTCTGTCCGATCACGGCCAGACGCGCAGCATTCCGTTCCGCCAGGCGCACGGATTCACGATCGACCAGGTGGTGCGCGGGCTCCTCCGCGAGCCGCGCTCGGTGCTGTCGCCGCCCGTCAAGACCGAGGGCTGGGGCCACCTCAACTCTCTCCTCACCGAGGCGATCCGCCACGATCGCGTGACCGGCCGCGCCGCGCGCCGTCTGCTGCGCCGAAGAACGCGCGAAGGCCTGGTCGAACTGGGACGGGATCCCGAAGCCGCGGGCGGCGAAGTTGTCGTGTGCGCATCCGGCAATCTGGCGCACATCTACTTCCGCCTTCCGGCCGACCGCATGACGCTCGAAGAAATCGCGGCCGATCATCCGGGCCTGATCGAGGGACTCGTGGGCCACGCCGGCATCGGCTTCGTCATGGTGCGTTCCGCGCTGCACGGTCCGGTCGTCATGAGCCGCGACGGCATCCGGTACCTCGGCAGCGAGCGCGTCGAAGGCGACGATCCCCTCGCCGACTACGGCGCCCACGCCGCGGCCCAGTTGTCCCGGCTGGAGGGATTCCCGCATTGCGGGGACATCGTCCTGAACGGGCGCTTCGAGCCGGCGACGGGACTCGTGGTCACGTTCGAGGAAATGGTGGGCGCCCACGGGGGGCTCGGCGGTCCGCAAACCGACGCGTTCATCCTCCATCCCGCCGACTGGACCATGCCGGACGGCACGATGTCGAACCCCGAGTCGCTCTTCCAGGTGTTCGTGCGCTGGCGCGACGCGCTCCCCGGCGGCGCGGAACCGCCCGGCGGGCACGTGGACGCGATCCGCGGCGATGCCCTATAGTTGAACGATGAGCGAGGACCGCGAAACCAACGACGCCGGCCTGCGCCGGGAGGTCGAGGAGCTGCGCGCGATCGTCGCGGCGCACCGGGGCCGGGAAGTCGTCGCCCGCAGCACCGAGGAGCGCCTGCGCGCGGTCATCCAGAGCGCGCCCATCGTGCTCTTCGCCATCGACGCGCAGGGCCGCTTCACGCTCTCCGAGGGCCGCGGCCTCGAATCACTCGGCCTGAAACCCGGCCAGGTCGTGGGGCTGTCCGCGTTCGACGTGTACAAGGACACGCCGCAGATCGTGGACAACATCCGCTCATGCCTCTCGGGGGAGACGATCAGCAACGTGGTGAGCGTCGGCGACCGCGTGTTCGAGACGCTCTATTTTCCGCGGGTCAGCGGCGAGAGAGACGTGGTCAGCGTGGACGGGGTCGCGTGGGACGTGACGGAGCGCTTCCGCGCCGAGGAAGCCGCCCGCAACTTCCAGGCGCAACTCCTGCAGGCGCAGAAGATCGAGACCATCGGGACGCTGGCCGGCGGCATCGCCCACGACTTCAACAATATCCTCTCGCCCATACTGGGCTACACCGACATCGCGCTGGACCTGCTCGAGCCGAACCACCCCGCGCGCGATGATCTCCAGCAGGTGCTGAACGCCGCCGGACGCGCCCGCGAGCTGGTGCAGCAGATCCTCATCTTCGCGCGCGGCGGGGACCAGCAGAAGCGCCCCGTGCAGCTGCACCTCGTGGTACAGGAGGCGCTGAAACTCATCCGGTCCTCGCTTCCCACCACGATCGAGATTTCGCAGCGCGTCATCAACCGCGACGACTCCGTGATGGCCGACGCCGGACAGATGCACCAGATCATCATGAATCTATGCACGAACGCCGCGCACGCAATGCGCGCCGACGGCGGTGTTCTGCGCGTGGAGATGGAACGCCGCCTGCTCGACGAGGAGCAGGCATCCGGCACTCCGGGGGTCGTGCCCGGCGCGTACGTGGTGCTCACGGTCTCCGACACCGGCGAAGGCATGCCGGAAGCGACCGCGGCCCGGGCGTTCGAGCCCTTCTTCACCACCAAGCCCGCCGGCGAAGGAACCGGCCTCGGGCTCTCCGTGGTACACGGCATCGTGCGCAGCCATGGTGGCGCAATCACGCTGGCAAGCGAGCCCGGCCGCGGAACCGTGTTTCGCGTGTTTCTTCCCGCGGCGGAGAAGGGGTCGTCGGGACGGATGGACGGGCCGGATGCACCGGGCGCCGCACGGGGGGAGCACGTGCTCGTCGTGGACGACGAGCCCGAGATCGTACGGATGCTCACGCGCATGCTCGAGTCGCGCGGTTACCGCGTGACGGCGTTCACGTCCAGCGAGCAGGCGCTGGCGGCGTTCCGGCGATCGCCGGCGGCGTTCGACGCGATCATTTCCGACCAGACCATGCCGCGCATCACGGGACTGGCCCTGGCACGCGCGGTCCGGGAGACGCGGCCCGACCTTCCCGTCATCATCACGACCGGCTACGGCGAACAGGTCACCAGCGAGTCGGTCGCCCGCGACGTGGCCGGATTCGCCGCCAAGCCCTTCGACGCCGCCACCCTCACGGCAACGCTGCGCCGCGCGCTCGACGCCGCGCGCGGCTCAGGAACGTAGCGCGGCGACTACCTCCGCGTTGGAAGGGAACCGACCCGTCGCCTTCTTGGAGAAGATCAGCGTGTCGTCGCGACGGATTTCGAATGCGCCGCCCTTCGATTTGATCAGCTCGACCGCGACGCCGGGAAACGCCTTTTCGAGCGCGGCTCTCAGACTGAGAGCCTGGGGCGTGTAGTCTCAAGGAATGCAGTATTCTATCGAAACGCGCATGGACAATCGGACTCCTTTGCACCGCCGTGCTTCGGCGCAACCATAGACCAACCCCGCGGCGCCGTCAAACGGGCGCTGTTGCGGGGGGTTGGCGATTCGTGTAGTATGTCTCGCTTGACCAAGCGGTTGCGCTCCGCGTAGCGCGGCATGGCGGGAAAGTTTCTATGCGCATCCTCATTGTCGGTGCCGGAGACATCGGCTTCAACCTCAGCCGCCGTCTCGCGCGCGAGAAGGCGGACATCGCCATCGTCGAGAGCAACCCCGCGCGGGCTGCCCGCGCGCGCGAGCAGATGGACGCGCTCGTCGTCGAGGGCCACGGCGCCAGCATGCTGACGCTGCGCAAGGCGGGCGTCCAGAACAGCGACCTCGTCGCCGCGCTGACGGATAACGACGAGGTCAACATCCTCGCCTGCCAGCTCGCCAAGAAGGTCGGGGTCAAGACCACCATCGCGCGCGTCCGCAACCCCGAATACGCCCTGCCCGACTACGCGCTCACCGCCCAGGACCTCGGCGTGGATCACTTCATTCACCCCGAGAAGGAGACGGCGGACACGATCGTCCGCCTGATCCGGCAGGCGAGCGCCACCGACGTCATCGAATTCGAGAACGGCAAGATCCAGCTCGTCGGGGTCCGCCTCGAAGCCGACTCGCCGCTCCTGCGCACATCTCTTTCGCGCCTGGTGGAACGCTTCGGCAACCCCCCGATGCGCATCGTGGCCATCCACCGCAACCAGACCACGATGATTCCGCGCGGCGACGACGAGATGATCCCCGGCGACCAGGTCTTCGGCATCTGCGACCCGGCCTACGTGCCCGAGTTCATCAATCTCACCGGCAAGAAGAACATCCGCGTGGAGAACGTGATGATCCTGGGCGGCGGACTGATCGGCCAGTTCGTGGCGCGCGAGCTGAGCCCCACCATGAACGTCAAGCTCGTGGAAAGCAACGCCGAGAAGACCCGCGAGATCGCCGAGCAGCTCCCCGACACGCTCATCATCCATGGCGACGGAACCGACATCGACCTCATGGCCGTCGAGGGGCTCATGGACATGGACGCGTTCGTCGCGGCCACGGGGGACGACGAAACCAACATCATCTCCACGCTCCTCGCGCGGCATCTGCGCGTGCCGCGCACGGTGGCGCTCGTGAACAAGGTGGTCTACCTGCCGATCACTCCCACGATCGGAATGGACGCGGTGGTGAGCAAGCAGCTCCTTACCGTGAACGCGGTGCACCACTTCATCCAGAAGCAGGAAGTGGCCGCCATCGCCAGCGTCCCGGGCATCGACGCCCAGATCATCGAGTACATCGTCCAGGCGAGCGACAAGATCACGAAGAAACCCATCAAGGACTGCAGCTTCCCGCGCAACGCCATCATCGGGGCGATCATGCACGAAGACCGCCTCGTCATCCCGCGCGGCGATACGCGCGTGCAGGCCGGGGATCGCGTCGTGGTCTTCGCGCTGCCGGGCGCGCTCGACGCGCTGGACAAGCTCTTCATCAAGTAGGCGGACCATGCGCCTTTCGACCGTCCTGCACGTCGTTGGCACGCTCCTCCTCATCCTGGCGCCGGCGATGCTGGTGCCGATTCCATTCTCGCTATACTACGGCGACCGCGACTGGATCGCCCTGCTCGCCTCCGCGGCGGTCACCGCGGGCCTGGGCCTCGTCCTCCACCGGCTGAAGCGGCCGGACTCGGATATTCGCCATCGCGAGGGCTTCGCGGTGGTTGCATTCGCATGGCTGCTCGCCACGCTGTGCGGCAGCCTGCCGTTCCTCTTCTCGGGGGCGATTCCGTCGTTCACGGACGCCTTCTTCGAGACCGTGTCCGGATTCACGACCACCGGGGCTTCGATTCTCTCCGACATCGAGGCCCTTTCGCACGGCATCCTGTTCTGGCGCAGCCTCACGCACTGGATCGGCGGCATGGGGATCATCGTGCTCACCATCGCGATCCTCCCCTTCCTCGGCGTCGGCGGCATGGAGCTCTACCGCGCGGAGGGCGTGCGCACCGCCGGCGACCGCCTGACGCCCCGCATCACCGACACCGCGAAGATCCTGTGGGGCGTGTATGTGGTTCTGACGGCGGCGATGGTCGCGCTACTGCTGCTGGGCGGAATGAACCTCTTCGACGCGCTGTGCCACGCCTTCGGCGCCATCGCGACCGGCGGCTATTCCACCCGCAACGTGAGCATGGCCGCCTTCCCGAGTCCCTTCATCCAGTATGTCACGGTCCTTTTCATGGTGCTGGGGGCCACGAACTTCTCACTGCACTACCGCGCGCGTCGCGGAGAGCTGCGCGTCTATCTGCGCGACCACGAGTGTCGCTTCTACCTCGTCCTCCTCGCGATCGCCACCCTGATCGTGTGCGGGTACACCTTCGCGCAGCGCGAGTTCGGCGTCGAGCGCACCTTCCGCGACACGCTGTTCCAGGTGACTTCCATCGGCACCACGACCGGCTACGCGACAGCGGACTACGAGCAGTGGCCCAACGGACCGCAGTACATCCTGCTGGTACTGATGCTCTTTGGCGGAAGCGCGGGCTCGACGGCGGGTGGCCTCAAGCAGCTGAGGGTCTACATCGTGCTGCGGTTCGTGATTCGTGAGATGGGCCGCATGCTGCACCCCAACGCCGTGCTTCCGGTCCGCATGGGCAAGGAGGCGGTCCAGCGCGAGATCGTGGCGAACATCCTGGGGTCGTTCATTCTGT
>DASTOO010000158.1:0-12000 GCA_035762505.1 Candidatus Krumholzibacteriia bacterium | reverse complement strand
GCTGGTTACCCCGTGGACGGGATGGTGCCCAAATGATGCGCATCCTCGCCGGCCGCGAATTGAACCTCGTGCTGCGCCTCTTCATCGGCGGAATGTTCGTCTACGCCGCCTGGGACAAGGTGCTCGATCCGCAGGCGTTCGCCATGTCGGTCCGCGCGTACAAGATCGTGCCGTTCGCGTTGTCCAATTCCTGCGCGCTGGCGATTTCATGGGGCGAACTCATCGCCGGACTCATGCTGGTGCTCGGCATCCTGACCCGCAAGGCCGCGGGCGCAATCTTTGTCCTGCTCGCCGTCTTCGTCGTCGCGATCGCGACCACCGTCGTTCGCGGAATGGTCATCGACTGCGGCTGCTTCGGGGCCGAGGGCGGCGCCTCGACCTCGTGGCTCCTGATCGTGCGCAACCTGGCGCTGCTGGTCGGAACCGCGCTCGTCATCTGCTGCAACGACGGTTTCCTCTCCCTCTATGCCGGCGGCCGCAAGCGCGAGCCGGAGCCGCGCTTCTAGTCCCTACCAGTTGAAGCCTTCGTAGCCCGGATCGCCGGGAATCTCGTCGAACACGCGCGCGAGATCGATCACGGCCTTGTCGTGGCCGGCCGCGCGCACCGCGTCCGCGAACTCCTGCGACCGGTGCCCGACGACGATCACCTCCGCGAAAGCGGTGACCTCGGCGATGTCCGTGGAGAGGAGCCGGGAGATGTGAGGGATCTCCTTCTCGATGTACGCCTTGTTGGCGCCCACAAGGCGGGCCAGCGAAACGCTCCGGTCGTAGATGCGCAGGTCGTAACCCTTGCCCAGGCACATCTCGATCAGGCGCACGAGAGGACTCTCGCGCAGGTCGTCGGTACCGGGCTTGAAGCTCATCCCCAGGAACCCGAGCCGCTTCTTGCCGCGCGCGAAGACCATCTCGGCCGCGCGATCGATCTGAACGTCGTTGCTCGGAATCAGGGACGAAAGCAGCGGCAGGTCGAGATCGCGCGATCGGCCCAGGTAGACCAGCGCGCGCACATCCTTGGGCAGGCACTACCCGCCGAACGCGAAGCCCGGCTTGAGGTAAGCCGGCGAGATGTTGAGCTTGCGATCCGAGGTGAAGATGCGCATCACCTCGTGGCTGTCTACACCCACCGACTTGCAGATGGTGCCGATCTCGTTAGCGAAGCTGATCTTCAGCGCGTGGAATACGTTGTCCACGTACTTCACCATCTCCGCCACCTTGACGGGCGTCTTGAAGACCGGCGCCTCGGTGCCGGCGTAGAGATCGACGATCTCCGTCGCGGTCGCCTCGTCGGCGGCGCCGACCACCGTCTTGGGCGGATTGAAGAAGTCGAACACCGCCGTCCCCTCGCGCAGGAACTCGGGATTCACCGCGACGCGAACCCGGTCCGGCAGCGCGCCGCCGAAGCCCTTCACGAGCGACGGCACCACGACCGACTCCGTGCTTCCCGGCACCATCGTGCTGCGGACGCAGACGATGTGCCGCGCGCTGTGCGCGCGCAGCGCCGCGCCGATCTCTTCGCACACGCGCGCGACGTAGTCCAGGTCGAGGCTTGCGTTGGGGCGGCTGGGGGTGCCGACGCAGATGAGCGACACGTCGGACGCCGCGATCGCCTCCGACGCCGAACCGGCCGCGCGCAGACGGCCGCTCGCGACGCCGTCGGCGATGAGCCCGTCGAGGTCGGCTTCGACCACGGGCGAGCGGCCCGACATCAGAATCTCGCGCTTGGCGGGATTGACGTCGACGCCGATCACGCTGTGGCCATTCTTCGCGAAACAGGCGGCCGAGACGCAGCCCACGTAACCGAGCCCGAAAATACTGATTCTCATGCTGTTTTTCCTCGTTTCAGCGCTTCCGCGAGCCGTCCGGTGAGATACCGTCGCTCGTAGCGGGCGGCGGCAGCAGCGTCCTGCCGTGCAATCAGCGTACCAGACGCCCAGTCGTCGTAGAGTCCCTCGATCGCGCGGGACGCCGCGGGGACGTCATCCGGATCGACCGCGATGCCGCCGCGCGTCTCACGAAGAATGTCCCTCACTTCGCCCTCCGGCGCCAGCGCGAGGATGGGATTGCCCGTGCCGAGGTACTGGAGGAACTTCGAGGGGATCCAGCCACGGCTCTTCTCGCCTTTCGACAGCACCAGCAACAGGACGTCCGAATTCTTGAGCACGCGCAGGTGTTCGACGTAGTCAATGTAGCCGATCCTCTCGATCACCGCGTCCAGACCGTGCTCGCGGATGAGCGGGTCGTACCCATGTCCCAGCAGGCCCATGAAGCGCACTCGGGTCCGGCCCTTCGCCTCCGGACGCCGCGCAAAGAACGACGCCAGCGCCTCGAAAAAGTAGAGCGGCGAATAGGTCTTCATGACTTCGTCGCCCGCGCGTCCCTTGAAGGTCGAGCCGATACTATAATAGAACGCTCCGGCGTAAGTAATCGTGAATCGGTCCGTGCGCTCGCGGGAGACGGCCACGAAGTCCGACGCGTCGAAACCGTTGTGGATCGCCACGAACTTCTCCCGCGGCGCGCCGCCGCCGAACTCCGCGAACATTCGCTCGTCGTTGAAGCGCGTGTTGGAGACGACGACATCGCTGCGCCGCACCACCCAGCGCTCCAGCGCGCGGTCGATCCGCCGGTGCAGCGCGGTCCGGCGCGGATAGTTGATGTTCTGCGTCCACGGATCCCGGTAGTCGATCGTGACGTTCACTCGCGCGAACGCCTTCAGCAAGGCGCCGATGAGGAACGACGAGAACGGGAAGCCCGAGATGTAGACGTCGCGGATGTCCTCGCGCCGCACCAGGCGCAACGCGTGCACGAATGCGGATGGCACCCAGCCGACGTTCGTGTCCGGGAGCGCGAGCCAGTGCCAGGCGAGATACAGCCGGGTGTGGATGCGAGAGGCCAGCGGGCGGGCGCGGGGCTTCGTGGCGGGCCGGCTGAGCCCCTCGTTGAACAGTTCGAACCCCGCGCAGCGGTGCACGGGCAGGCCCTCCGGCACCAGCGCCAGCAACGACGCATCGTAGGTGGGAAAGCGGCCGTTCGACGTGGTGAGGACGCGCGGCGCCCAGCCGAACTCCGGGAGATAGCGCGCGAACTTGAGCGTGCGATAGACGCCCACCACCCCGGCCGGCGGGAAGTAGAACGCGATCATCAGCAGCTCTCTCGGTGGGGACGCGCTCACGAGAGATCATCCAGCCAGGTGAGGTCGGACGGCGGGAGCGCGGGCGCGGATGTCCGCCCGGGGGGAAGCGCTCCGCCGCCATCGCGTCCGACGAGCGCGTACCCGCCCGAGGCGATCAGGAACGGGTCCATGTGGACGCGCACCACACGCCGTCGATGCGCGGACGCCACCGCAATCACGGCGCACGCGGCCGTGAGCTCGAGCGGGGTCACCGCCACGTCGGGCGGGTGGATCGCGGTCACGACGGTTAGCGTCGCCTCGAAGTCGGCCGCAACCCGAACCGTGACGCCCGTGCGCAGTTCGCCGTAGCGCGGCGAGTGCCAGCTCAAGGGATCGGCGGGGTCGTCCACCACGTCGATCCTACAGGCGGCGTCGGCAAAGCATTCCATCACGCGAACGAAGCGCGCCGCGTCCGTGAGGCGCACGCGCGAGCCCTCCGCGACCGCCGTTCCGCGCGACAGCGGCGTCCGGAACCCGAGCACCGCGGTGTGGGTTAGGCCCACGGCCGGAGCGCCGGGTCGTGGCCGGATCCCGTCCACCACCAGCACGACCTCCCCCGCGCGCACCAGCGCCCGGGTGTGCTCCAGCGCGGAGTTCGCCTCGCCGAACAGCCGGCGCCGGCACCCGACGCCGGTGAGATCATGCGCGGTGCCCGAACCGAGGTATTCCCCTTTGGCCACCGTGGCCCAGGCGAAGGGACCCGTTCCTTCCATCGGCTCGACACCGTCGATGAGGGGCGCGTTGTGCGCGCGCGCGCCGCGAAAATGCCCCCGTGTCGCGGCGTCGCGCGCATACAGGTACGTGCCCGCATCGACGATGAGCGCATGACCGTCCAGCTCCAGCTCGAAGCTCCCCGCGTCGGCGTGCATGTGTCCGTTGGCGAAGAGGTGGCGGTGCTGCGGCCCGTGGACGAACACAAGATGGGAGTCGGCATCGCGCGCCACCGTGATCCCGGCGTCGGCCAGGTGCGTGGCCTGTGCGATGGGCGCGCGCACGGCGAGCATCTCCGCCGCCCAGGGCACGGTGGCGAACAACCGCAGGTACGCCGGCTTGAGCAGCCCCGCGAACGCCACCTCGGCCGTCCGCTCGCGCGCGAAGCCCCCCGGATCGAGGGCGAAGAACTCTTCGATGCTGTCGTCACCGATCGCGGGCCAGCGTCCGGACGGCGCAACCAGCGCCACGGCCGCGGCCGCCATCGCCGTCGCGGTGCGCACGATCCTCGGCGGAGGCGCCTCGCCGAGCAGCACCCTGGCGTGCAGGTAGAGCAGCAGCCAGTCGAGCACGTACAGGTGGTAATTGACGGAACACTCGTAGCTGAATCCGTCAGCCAGGATCTGCCGCTCGGCCTCCGCGAGCAGGATCTGCTCGGCCTTCGCCCTGCGCGCTGATGAATCCATCAGTTCCGGCCAGTACGCGTAGAAGGCGAACAGTGTCGCGGCCTCGCCGATGAGGTGGTTGTTTGGAATCACCCATTGCGAGAAGTTCTCCGCGACAATGTCGGCCTGCCGGAAGAGGGCGCGAATGATGCGGGCGGCGCACTCGTTGTCCGGCGGAGCGGCACCACGCAGCCCGGCGAGAGCCTGGCTCCAGGCGACGAGCCGCGTGCCCGCTTCCATCGGGCTGATCCAGTTCGCGCCCACCATGAAGGGATTGGCGGTGCACCACGCGTCCATGATGGCATACACGTCGCGCGCCAGGGCGCCATCGCCGGTCGCGCGGTACGCTCCGGCGCGATCGAGCAGGAACAGCGTCTTGTTCAGGTGCCAGAGGAGGACGAGATCCGAGCCGGGCTGCACAAACGGCATGGAGTCGACGTGGCGGCGGGGCCAGCGCACCGCGAACAGCGGATCGACGTGCCAGTCGGTGCGGGCATCCACGATGAAATGACGCCCGAACATCGCGATCTCCCCGCGTCGGACGCGCTCGAGCTCGTCGGGTGCGAGCGGAGGGGTTTGATCCCACAGGCCGGTTGGGGTAGCCGCGAGGTGCGCGCCGAAGAGCGCTCTGAAGCCGTCCAGGCCGGCGACATTCACCCGGCTCGCCGGCTGAAAGCGCTCCGCGACCGTCGCCGCGGAGAGCTCCGGGCCCAGCCTCTCGAAGCGAAAGCGTCGCCACGCGCGCGCAAGGCGGCCGGTTACCCGCGACACCAGGTCGGGTCTGGTTTCGTGAACGTAGGATGACGGCAACGGAGGAGCCTCAGCAATGCAGAGCCGGCCGGCGACATGCGCCGGCCGGACATCCAGCATACCATTCCCCCTCGCCCGGCCGCAATTGTAAACGCGGCGTGGCAAAAGGAGTTATGTCGAGAATCCGCTGCCCTAGATCACGCCGATGCGCGTGTCCCAGGTGATGATCGTACGATGCATCTCGCGGGCGGTGCGGGCCTTGGCCAGCACCTGGAGGAACTCGGGCGTCGAGCACAGCCGCGCGATCCTGGCCAGGATCGGCAGGTGGTGCTCCGTGTTCCCTTCCCGGCCGATGAGGAAGAACACCGTCTTCACGCGGTCCGCGTCCGTCGGGCCGTACGGAATCGCCCGCTGGAGCAGGAACGCGCCGACCATCGCCTTGTCGAGACCGGGCAGGAACGCGTGCGGAATCGCAACGCCGCCGCCGACACTCGTCGGCGCCTGCCGCTCGCGGGTCTCGAGGCGTTCGAGCAACAGCTCGGAATCGATGTTCTTGTTCTTCTTCCCGACCGCCTTGACGAAGCGCTGGAACAGACGATCCTTGTTCTGCACGGCGAGCCCCGCCACACACAGCGCGGGATCGATGTATTCGTCGATGGAATGGATGTAGCCCGTCTTCTTCCTCGCCACCGGCGCCACCGGCTTGAGAACGCCCGCGCGCCGCTTCTTGTCGGACACGATCTCGCGCAGCGAATTGAAATCCTGGCCCGCCATTCCGCTGCGCATGGCGGTGATCATGAACTCCGCAGCTTCCGGCGTCTCGCTCAGGAACGTCATGAGGTCCGGGTGCACCTGCTTGGCCGTGCCGAGCAGATACCCCTCCGAAACACCCAGCATCTCAGCCACTTGCACGATGCGCGCCCGCGGGATCTTGTGTTGGCGGCCGGCCTCGATCTGGCTGAGAAAGGCGGGTGACACGCCGAGCTGACGGGCCATCTCGCGCAGGCTGATGCCCTTGGCCTGGCGCAGGAGACGGATGGTGGGTCCAAATGCAATACCCTGCATGATGTGATGCCCCTTTCTGGACGTTGCAGCGCATCCGCGCCGCAAACAGCTACGAATGTAAACTAAACGATAATTAGTGTCAAACCAAACTGGCCCGGGTTACTCGGAATCCTGCAACGCCACGTGGGCGAACACCTTGGCGTCGTCCAGGATGTGCGGAATCCGGGCGTACTCGTTAGGGCGGTGCGCCTGCTCCTCCAGCGTGGACCAGACCACGCACGGGAACCCGGCCTCGCGCAAGTACTTGGCCACGGTGCCGCCGCCGATGCCGATGGTCTTGGGCTTGCGGCGGCGCAGATCGCGCATCGCCTGCGTGATGGCGAGGGCGACCGGGGCGTCGGCCGGCGTGGCCGGCGCCGCGATTTCCTTCTGGATGATGGAGAACTCCATCTTCACGCGGTACTTCTTCTCCGTCTCCCGGCCCAGCCGCTTGATCTCTTTCAACACGTCGTCCACCTTGTACCCCGGCAGGATCCGGCAGTCGAAATAGAGGATGTCGTCGCCGGGAATGGTGTTGATATTGGGGACGTTGGCCTCCTTCTTGGTGGGCTCGAACGTCGAAATCGGCGGCGCAAACAACGGGTCGCGCTTGCGGAACTTCTGATACAGCGTCTGCATGCGCACCGTGAAGTAGGCGGACGCCTTGTGGGCGTTGATCCCCGTCTCGGGGGTCGATCCGTGGGTCTGCTTGCCGATGGTCCGGACTTTTACCCACAGAATGCTCTTCTCCGCCACCTCGATCTCGGTTCCCAGCGGGTTGCCCGAGTCGGGGACGATGATGAGGTCCTCCTTGCGGAAGACGTCGCGATGCTTCTTCAAGAGATACGAGAGACCGTATGCGCTGGCGGTCTCCTCGTCCGCTACGAGGATCACCGCGATGTTCCGCTCGGGCTGCACGCCGGCTTCGATGAAGGCCTTGAGGGCCATCACCGCGGACGTGAGCCCGGCCTGGTTGTCTTCAACACCGCGGCCGATGATCTTGTCCCCGTCGACTTTCAGTTTCCACGGATCGCTCTTCCACAGGCCCATGTCGCCCGGCGGGACGACGTCGGTGTGCGCGATGAGCATGACGCGCGGCGCCGCCTTCCTGCCCGGGAGTTCGACCAGCAGATTGGGGCGGATTCCACTCGGGACGCGCGCGTCCGGCGCGTCGATCTGCCGGACCGACAGGCCGAGCTTCTTCAGATAGGACGTGAGGTACTCCACCTTCTCGACCTCCCCCACGCCGCCGCTGGTCGGGTCGAGCGCGGGGCGCCGGCACATCTCGGTCTCGATATCGATGACGTCTTGACGGTAGCCGTCGATCTTCTTGATGACGGCGGAAAGGGCGTTCTTGTCCATATATCACTCCACAGGCCGCGCCGGATGCCCCGGACCGGAGTTATTCAGCGGTGATTGAAAAGGGTGGACAGACGTTCGTGTGGACACGAAACAGGGCTCGGGAGATCGTCTACCCGCCGGCGCGGGCTGCACGCGACGGCAATTGACTGCAGAATATCCCGCCGGACGGCACGAGTCAACCGTTTACCACAGAGAAAAGAAGCCCGCCCCGTAGACCATTTCGCCCCCGCGGAACCCGGCGGTCAGGGCACCCGCCGCGGCCAAGGCCAGGACGAGTCTGTAAAGGAACAGCTCCCAGATCTGTCCGCTGCGGCGCACGCCGTCCGCGAGGGCCGCGGCGAGAAACGCGAGCACCGGCGTTGCAATGCCCGCGATGCGATGCACCGCGAACGCGGACTGCTGGTCGGCGCCGATGATGATCGAGTCCGCGCGCGCGAAGCCGGAGAGCGCCGCCGCGATTCCCATCCATGCCCCCGCGTGCACCATGAAGCGCGCTGCGGCGGAAAACCGCTCGTCGCGCCGCGCGACGAACATCCCCTCCGCGACGAGCGCCGTCACGATGAGCGCAACCGGAAAGTGAACGAACACGGGATGAAAGCGCCCCGCGAGATCCACCGGCCCGGCCGGCGGCGCCGCGGCGGCCAGGGCGAACGACGCGTTGAGCACCCACGGCGCCGCCAGGGGCACGATCCTACCATCCATCGCGGATCCCCTCGAAGAGGTCGCCCACCGGGGCGGCGGGACGCGCAACCCGGGTCCGCCGGAGCGCAAAGTGCTCGGGCGTCGATACTTCGCGGTAGTCGACCTTCGCCTGGAGGCTCTCGAAGAACTCGATCTGGGTCGCGTGCCGGCGGATCGCCTCCACCTTGCGCTCCATCGCGTCGGCGCGAATGGGGACGACCGCCGCGATCTCCTCGTCCTCCAGCGGCACGAGGTTGGGCCGGTCGTAGAGCGGGGCCTTGCGGCGCGGAATCCCGAACTCGAAGTAAGCCTGTGGTCCGGCATTCCCCGCCCGTCCGAACGCCTCGTCGAGGAAGCCCGCGACCGCGATGTGGTCGGGGTGCCCGGAAACGCCGAGATGGTGGAACGTCAGCACCACCTGGGGCCGGAAGCGACGGATATCGTCGAGAATCTCCCCGATCGCCCAGTCGGCATCCACCGCCGCGACACCGCGGTCGGGCGCCTCCAGAATGCGACGCGCCGATACGCCGAGCGCGTCGCACGCGGCGGTAAACTCCGCGCGGCGTCGGCGCGCCAGCTCCTCGCGGTGGAGCGTCCGGGATACGCCGATGGTGCCCGCTTCACCGGCCGTAAAGGTCGTTATGAAGGCCTCCGCCCCGTCCAGGACGGCTTGCGCGATGGTCCCGCCAGGGCCGTAGCACTCATCGTCGGGATGCGCGAAAACACACAGCAGCCGCTTCATGGTCGGGCGTCAACGTACCCGCGCGAACGCCGGGAGTCAACCGTTGCCTGCCCGCGCTCCGTATCGGATACTGACGGCGACACGTCGAAAGTACGAATGAACCTCCTCCGCCGCTACTTCCATTGGCTCCACACCCGCTGGCCGGCGGGACGCGTGGAAAAACTCCCCGTCTCGAACGAGGATGGATCGACGAACGTCCCCGGTCTGTACGTCGCCGGCGACCTGCGCGGCATTCCGCTCCTGAAGTTCGCGGCGGACAGCGGCGCGCGCGTGATCCGGACCATCGCCGCCGATCCGGCCCTGGCGGCGTCGCACCGCGCGGAGGACGAAGCCATCGCGGACGTTGCCATCATCGGCGGCGGTGTCGCGGGCGCGGCGGCCGCACTCGAGGCGAAGGTGCTCGGTCTTTCGATCCGGTGGTTCGAGTCCAGCGAACCGTTCTCCACCATCGTCAACTTTCCCCGGCGCAAGCCGATCTTCACCTATCCGAAGTCGATGACACCGGCCGGGACGCTCCGCGTGAGCGCCGACGTCAAGGAGGCGCTCGTCGAGGAGTTCCGGACGCAGATCGAGGCCGCCGGCGTCGCGCCCGAGAGCGTGCACGTCGAGCGCGTGCGGCGGCAGGGCGATGCCTTCGAGATCGCGCTCGGCGGAAAGGGCAAGGCGCGCGCGCGCCGGGTGGTGTGCGCGCTCGGGCGGAGCGGGAACTTCCGCACGCTGGGCGTGCCGGGCGAGCACCTCGACAAGGTCTACAACCGGCTGCACGACCCGGCCGACTTCGCCGGGCGGAAGGCGCTGGTGGTGGGCGGAGGCGACAGCGCGATCGAAGCGGCGATCGCGCTCGTCGAGGGCGGCGCCGAGGTGACCGTCAGCTACCGCAAGGACGCGTTCAGCCGACCCAAGGCCGAGAATCGCCACCGGCTCGAGGCGCTCGTCGCCGATCCGACCGCCGCGGTCGACATCGGGGAGCCGTCGAGCGAGCGCGTGACGACGGCCACGGGCGACTTCGTGCCGCGGGGGCGCACCGGCTCGCTGCGCCTGCTCATGTCCTCGAGCGTCGTCGATATCCGCGACGACGCGGTCGACCTCCGGACGAAGGACGGCAGGCAGACACTCGCCAACGACGTCGTCTTCACGATGATCGGGCGCGAGGCGCCGCTCGATTTCTTCCGCCGCGCGGGGGTCCGCATCCACGGAGAGTGGACGTGGCGTAACGCGCTCGCGTTCGCCGGGTTCGTCGCGTTCTGTGTCGCGCTCTACAACTGGAAGGCCGGCGGCGCGCTCGGCAATCTCTTCTACCGGATGCACTGGTGGCCGGTGACGATCGCGGACGCCGCGCAGAGCGTCGATCCGAACTCGCTTGCGGGCGTGATCGCGATTTCCGCCTCGAGTCCCTCGTTCTGGTACACGCTCGCGTACTCGACGATCGTGGTCGTCTTCGGCGTGAAGCGGATACGGCGGCGGCGCACGCCGTACGTCACCGTGCAGACCAGCGTGCTGATGGCGATCCAGGTGCTGCCGCTGTTTCTGCTCCCGGAGATCCTGCTCCCCTGGCTCGGGAAAAACGGCCTCCTGCCCGGCGGGCTGCTGGACGCCCTCTTCCCCGTCGCGAACTACGGCAACGGCCGCGAGTACTGGCGCGCGTACGGGCTGATTCTCGCGTGGCCGCTCAACGTCTACAACGTCTTCACGAGCCAACCGCTCGGCTGGTGGCTCGGGATCGCCTTCGTGCAGACCTTCGTGCTCATCCCGGTCGCGATCTGGTTCTGGGGCAAGGGGGCGTACTGCGGCTGGGTGTGCTCGTGCGGCGCGCTCGCCGAGACGCTGGGCGACACGCAGCGGACCAAGATGCTGCACGGCGCGAAATGGAACCGTGCCAATGTCTTCGGGCAAGTGGTGCTGGCGGTGGCGTTCATTCTCCTCGCGGTGCGCATCGTCGGCTGGCTCACGCCGGGGTCGTGGGCGGACCGATCGTTCCACGTGGCACTCGACCGCTACAAGTGGATCGTGGACGTCTTCCTCGCCGGGGTGGTCGGCTACGGCTTCTATTTCTGGTTCAGCGGCCGCGTGTGGTGCCGCTTCATGTGCCCGCTGGCCGCGTTGATGCACGTCTTCGCGCGCTTCAGCCGCTTCCGCATTTCGGCCGACAAGAAGAAGTGCATCTCGTGCAACGTGTGCACGTCGGTGTGTCACCAGGGCATCGACGTGATGAACTTCGCCAACAAGGGACTCCCCATGCAGGACCCCGAGTGCGTGCGCTGCTCGGCGTGCGTGCAGAGCTGCCCGACCGGCGTGCTGTCCTTCACCCGCCTCTCGCGGGACGGTCGGGAGATTCCCGACAGCCTGGCGGCGAGCCCGGTCCGGATGCGCGAGGGTTAGGATTGGACCGGCTGCGCTTATTTGAGTATTCTGGAGTCCCGAAAGGAGACCGGCGATGATCAGCAAAAAGATGGAAGCTGCAATCAATCAGCAGATCAATCAGGAGATCTACTCCGCGCACATGTACCTTCAGATGTCGGCGTATTTCGCAAGCCGCAATCTCAATGGCTTCGCGCACTGGTTCCGTCTGCAGTACCAGGAAGAGCTGGTCCACGCCGGCAAGCTCTTTGACCACGTGCTGATGCGCGACGGAGACGTTTCCCTGACCGCCGTCGCCGCGCCCACGCAGAGCTGGAAATCCACGCTGGCCGCGTGCCAGGCCGCGTACGACGCCGAGGTGAAGAACACCAAGCAGATCAACGCGCTCATGGACGCTGCGGCCAAGGAGAACGACCACGCCACCCGCGTCATCCTGCAGTGGTTCGTCGAGGAGCAGGTGGAAGAAGAATCGAGCGCGATGAACCTGGTCGAACAGGTGAAACTCGCGGACGACGCCC
>DASTOO010000157.1:0-3492 GCA_035762505.1 Candidatus Krumholzibacteriia bacterium | reverse complement strand
GATGTACGAGGAGGTGATCAGACGATGGCAATGACTCCCGATCAGAAGCGGGATATTATCGAGAAGTACAAGCTCCACGACAAGGACTCCGGATCGGCCGAAGTTCAGATTGCTCTGCTAACCGAGCGAATCCGGATGCTCACCGATCACTTCCAGGTGCACAAGAAGGACCACGCTTCGCGGCGGGGCCTGCTGAAGCTCGTTGGTCGCCGGAGGAAGCTCCTGGACTATCTCAAGAACCAGAAGATCGAAAGCTACCGGGAAATGCTCAAGCAGCTCAACCTGCGCAAGTAGTTCCGTTCCCGGAACGCTGCGCGCGGTGTTGGCCGCGTCTTGCCGGCGCGCCTCGTTTGCGTTTGTCTTCGTTAGACTCTAAGGCAGGTTTGTTTCCAAGATGATGACGATTCACACAGTATCAAGGACCATCAACGGCCAGCCGTTCACCATCGAGACGGGACGCATGGCCAAGCAGGCAGACGGCGCCGTCGTCGTCCGCATGGGCGACACGATGGCGCTGGTGGCGGTGGTGGCGGCGCAGAAGAAGACGGATCGCGACTTCTTTCCGCTGACCGTCGAGTATCGGGAGAAGTTCTACGCGTCCGGGCGCATCCCGGGCGGCTTCTTCAAGCGCGAAGGACGGCCGGGCGAGCGTGAAACGCTCACCGCGCGTCTGATCGACCGACCCATCCGCCCGCTCTTCGACAAGCATTTCATGTGCGAGACCCAGGTGATCGTCCAGCCCATCAGCTACGACGGCCTGAACTCGCCCGACGTGCTGGGCCTGGTCGGCGCCTCGGCGGCGCTGTCGCTCTCCGACATCCCGTTCAACGAGTTCATGTCGGGGGTGCGCGTCGGCCGCATCGACGGCCAGTTCATCGTCAACCCGACGACCGAGCAGATGGAGTCGAGCGACATCGACGTCATCATCGCCGGCACCGACGACGCCGTGCTGATGGTGGAGGGCGGCTGCAAGGAAGTCAGCGAGGAAGAGATGCTCGCGGCGGTCCGCTTCGGCCACGAGGAGATCAAGGGCTTCAACGCGCTCCAGCGCGAGCTGGTCGCGAAGGCTGGCGCCAGCAAGAAGCGCGTGGTCGAGGTGCCCGAGCGCCTGGCCGAGCTCGACGACAAGATCGCGAAGCTCTTCACCGACCAGATCAGGAAGGCTCTGCAGATCGCCCGCAAGCTCGACCGTCAGGACGCGCTCAAGGCGATCCACACCGAGGCCGCCGCGATGTTCCAGGTCGACTACCCCGAGAAGGAGGCGTACATCGCCCTCGTCCTCGAGGAGCTCGAGAAGAAGCTCATGCGCGGCATGATCCTCGACGAGGGACGCCGCCTCGACGGGCGCGGCACCACCGACATCCGCCCCATCACGTGCGAGATCGCGGTGCTGCCGCGCGCGCACGGTTCCGCGCTGTTCACGCGGGGCGAGACGCAGAGTCTCGTCACCACCACCCTCGGCACTACCGAGGACGAGCAGATGCTGGACACCATCGAGGGCGAGAGCTGGAAGCGCTACATGCTCCACTACAACTTCCCGTCGTTCTCGGTCGGCGAAGTGGGCCGCTTCGGCGGTCCCGGCCGGCGCGAGATCGGCCACGGAGCCCTGGCGGAGCGCGCCATCCGGCCCATGATCCCGGAGAAGAACGACTTTCCGTACACGATCCGGATCGTGTCGGAGATCCTCGAGTCCAATGGTTCGAGCTCGATGGCGTCGGTGTGCGGCGGAAGCCTGGCGCTGATGGACGCCGGGGTCCCCGTCCCGAAGGCCGTCGCGGGCATCGCGATGGGCCTCGTGGTCGAGGGCGACCGGGTCGCGGTGCTGAGCGACATCCTCGGCGCCGAGGACCACCTGGGTGACATGGACTTCAAGGTGACGGGCACCGCCGAGGGCATCACCGCCTTCCAGCTCGACACCAAGATCGCCGGGATCTCGGACGCGATCATGATGAAGGCGCTCAACCAGGCGAAGGTCGGCCGGCTCCACATTCTCAATGTGATGAACCAGGCCATCGCGACGCCCAAGAAGGACATCTCGCCCTTCGCGCCCAAGATCACCACGATCACGATTCCCACCGACAAGATCCGCGAGATCATCGGCCCGGGAGGCAAGGTCGTGAAGCGCATCCAGGAGGAGTCCGGCGCCAAGATCGAGATCGAGGACGACGGCACGGTGCGCATCATCGCCGTGAACACGGAGAGCGCGGACATCGCGCTGGCCCGCATCAAGGAGATCACCGCGGAGCCGGAAGTCGGCGCGATCTACGAGGGCGAAGTACGGAGCATCCTTCCGTTCGGCGCCTTCGTCCAGATCATGCCCGGCCGCGACGGCCTGCTGCACATCTCGGAGATCGCCTACCGCCGCCTCGAGCGCGTGGAAGACGAGCTCCAGGTGGGCGACGTGGTCAAGGTGAAGGTGCTCGAGGTGAACGGCGACGGCAAGGTTCGTCTGAGCCGCAAGGTTCTCCTGGAGAAGCCGGAGGGCTACCAGGAGGAGGAGCGCCACGAGCGTCCGCGCCGCGAGGGCGGCGACCGTGGCGGGCGCGGCGGCGGCCGCGGGCGCGAGCGTTCACGTCGTTAGTAACTGCATCCCCCGGGGATGAATCAGCGGCCCGCCCGCGGGAACCAATCCAGCGGGCGGGCGCAGTTGTTTCGAGGACCCGATGAAGCTTGCACACAAGGCGAGAAAGATCGTGCTGCCCGGCGGGCTCACGATCCTGCACGAGAAGAACCCGGTGTCGAAGGCCTTCTGCGTGGGGGTGTGGACGCGCACGGGCGCGCGCGACGAGAAACCGCGCGAAGCCGGCCTGTGCCACTTCCTCGAGCACATGCTCTTCAAGGGCACCGCGCGCCGCACCGCGAAGGACATCTCGCAGGAGATCGAGAAGATCGGCGGCTCGCTGGACGCCTTCACCACCAAGGAGACCATGGCGCTCTACGCGCAGGTGCTGGAGGGCCGGCGCGAGGTCGCCTTCGACCTCATCTCGGACATGCTGGGTCATTCGCGCTTCGCCGAGGACCAGGTGGCGCTGGAGCGCCAGGTGGTGATCGAAGAGATCGGGGACGTGGAGGACGCGCCCGACGACCTCATCCACGAGCTCCTCGCCGCGGAGATCTACCCCGCGCATCCGCTGGGCCGGCCCATTCTGGGGTCGCGGGAAACGGTGTCGACCTTCCGCCGCGCGGATCTGCTGCGCTACTCGCGCGGACTGTTTCGCGCGTCGAACATGGTGGTCGCGGTCTACGGAAACATCGACGAGCAGGAACTGATCGACGTGTGCGCGGAGCGCTTCCGCTTTCCCGGCGGGACGCTGGCGCGCGACACCACCCGGCTGCGCCGCCCGGCGGCGGTGCGCCGACATGTGCGGCGCAAGCTGCACCAGCAGCACATCGTCATGGGCCGGCGCACGTTCTCGTTTCTCGACGAGCGACGCTATCCGATGATGGTCCTGAACGCGATGATGGGGGGCGGGATGAGCTCGCGCCTGTTCC
>DASTOO010000156.1:0-2859 GCA_035762505.1 Candidatus Krumholzibacteriia bacterium | reverse complement strand
AGGGGTCGCCGGAGCGAGGCGGCCGCGACGACGGGGCGCCGTCCGCGCAATGCCTGCACGAGCACGGCGCCGCTCGAAAGGAGCAGCAGCCAGATCACACACGTCGCGTAGAGAGAGAATGACGCGCCCAGTCGGGAGAAGATCCCGGCGACGATCGCGTGGGCGGAAAACGCAGCCACCAGTGCTGCGGGAACGATGACGAGGGGGGCAACGCGCCCGCTGCACAGCACGCGTGCCAGCGGCGGTCCGAGCAGCAGCGCCGGGGCCACGAGGACACCGGTCAACGCGACGACGACCCGCGCCCACGCCGCAAGCGGATCCAGGAAGCCCGCGGCGAGCGCTCCCACGCATGCGAAGCCGGCGAACGCGGCGAGCGCGCGGTGGGCCGCGGTCAACTGAAGCGCTTCGTCACGAGGAAGAACAGGTTGCGGAACCCGTCGCGCCACTTCTGCAACTTCACCTCGCCTACCCGCGGATGGTAGCTGATGGGATACTCCCCGAATCTCACCTCGGGGTGACGGATGGCCTCGATCTTGATTTCCTCGGAGAACGCCATCCCATCGCTCTGGACGTTCAGCTTCGGCCACGCGGCCGACCGGAAGACCCACATGCCCGACTGCGAGTCGCGCACCACGCGCGCGTACAGCAGCGCCATCCCCGCCGTGAGGACCATGTTCCCCACCTTGTTCGAGAAGTTCATCGCCTTCGGATTCCGCAGCGGAAAGCGCGACGCACTCACGAAGTCCAGTTTCCGCTCCACCAGGTGGTCGACGAGTTCGGCGATCTGCTCGGAAGGGTACGTGCCGTCCCCGTCCAGCGTCACCGTGACGTCCCCCGTCACCGCCGGAAGCCCGGCCTTGTACGCCGCGCCGTAGCCCTTGCGCTTCTCGTACACCACGCGCGCGCCCAGGGACGCTGCGACCTCGCCGGTGCGGTCGGTGCTGTTGTTGTCCACCACGACCACCTCGTCGATGTAGGCCGGGAGTCGCTCGATCACGTGGCGAACGCCCTCCTCTTCGTTGTAGCAGGGAATGACGACGCTGATTTTCAGATCTCGATGCATGGTCCCCCGATCATCTCCTGAAGAAAGCCGCCAGGCTCCCCGCTCCGGGCACGGGCAACGCACCCACGGCGTCGATCTCCTCCCGGCCCGGAATCCGCGCGGCCCGATAGGCGAAGGCCACCGCCACGCCCGCCGCGAGACCGGCCGCGACGAGCCCGCCGATCCCCGGCATCCAGCGCAGGAGCGGCCAGGCGACCAGCACCGACGCCGAAGCGAGGAAGCAGCGCCCGATGAACCCGAACGGAATCCTCAGGTCGGGGACGTCGCGGCGCACGACGATGAAGTATGCCAGCGGCTGAAGAGCGATGGCGATCGCGACCGGGATCACGGCCCCCGGAACTCCGTACTTCGGTATCAACAGCAGGTCCAGACCGACGTTCACGGCGGCGAGAACGAGGTAGACTACCAGATTGACGTGTGTCTTTTCCAGAACGTAGAGCGACATCGACAGGGGTGTTGCGAAGAATGACACGGTAAAGATGAGGAAGAACAGCTGCATCGGAATCGCCGCGGGCGCCATCGCCCCCCCGAACATCACGTCCACGATTCGCGGCGCGAGCACCGCGCCCAGGACGCAGATCGGCGCGCACAGCAGGAACAGCATCCGATAGTAGCGATCGATCGCCAGCCGGATACTGGACTTGTCGCGCGCGAACGCCTCCGACATCCCCGCCATGACCAGCGGCCACACCGTGCCGGGGACGAACTCGAGAATCGTCTGCGGCAGCCGGTACGCCAGATCGAAATATCCGGTCTCCTCCGGCGAGCGGAAGTGTCCGAGCAGCAGAGTTTCCGACTGGCGCCACACGATCAGGTTCAGTATGCCGATTGCCGCGAACGGCCCGGCGTAGCGCAGGATACGCGTCCCCCCGAATTCCTCGCCCTCCGTACCGCCGTACGAAAGTGAGGGCCCGAGCCTGCCCGCAACCAGGACGCACGCCACGGCGTTGCCCGCCGCCGCCGCGATGAGCACGCCAATGACGCCCAACCCCGCGGGCAGCGCGACAACAAGCGCGCCCAGGTACACCACGTGGCCCGCGGCCGACGCGAACGCGAGACGCCTTGCGTCGAAGTTCGCGTTGAGCACCTGTCCGCCGAGGGTGAAGAACACCTCGAAGAGCGCCAGCGCCACCCCCGCTGCCACCACAACGCCGATGCCCTCCACGTGGAACACGCGCTCCGTCCAGCCGCGCGCAAGCAGAGCGACCGCGAGCAGCGAGCACCACCCGGCGAGGTTCACCACGGCGACGCGGCGCACCAGGCGCCGCGCCGCGGCTCCGGAACCCGCCACGCGCATCGCGGGCAGGAACTTCAACAACGCCTGCCCGGTGCCAACGCCGGCCACCATGACGACGAACATGAGCATCGACCGCGCGACGCTGAGGACCCCGTAGTCGTGCTCGCCGAGTCCCCGCACCACCACGATGCTCGACGCGAACCCGAGCACGAAGCGAAGCGAACGGGCGGCGACACTCCACGCCATGGCCCGTCCGATGCGTCGCGTCGTGCTCTCCATCACGCCGCTTCCCCATCGGCGCCGGAGAGAAGGGCCTGCAGGCACCCCTTGAAGCCGAGGATCGAATCCGGCGCGGTCGCTCCGGCGTCGGAGAGGAAGCAGCCGCGCGAGAACGTGTCGTCGGGATGATAACCATGCATGGCAGCGATGGCGCGTGACCCCATGAAGCTCGGCACGATCAGGACGCCCGGGTCGGCGAGAAAGACCGTCTCCCCGTACTCCCGCGCAGGAAACAGGCAGCCCATGGTCTCGAGCTCCTCGTCACGCAGGCGGCGGCCGT
>DASTOO010000155.1:0-5941 GCA_035762505.1 Candidatus Krumholzibacteriia bacterium | reverse complement strand
CGGGCGCTTCATCCCCGTTCCCCCAGCGCGCGGGCGAGGAAGCCGTCCGCGGCGGCGAGGAGCTTCTCCGCCTCCGCGCGCTCGACGCCGCGGCGCTGCATCACGATCGCGACCTTGACGTTCCGGCCGGCGGACTCGTAGACGCGCGTGGCGTCCTGGTAGGAGAGTTCGGTGAGCATCATGATGATCCCCTTGCCTCGTTCGACGAGCTTGGCGCTGTTCGGGCGCACGTCGACCATGAGGTTCTCGTATACCTTGCCGAGCTTCACCATGCTGGCGGTCGTGATCATGTTGAGCACCATCTTCTGCGCCGTGCCGGCCTTGAGCCGCGTCGACCCCGTGATCGCCTCGGGCCCGGGGACCACCGTGATCACCACGTCCACCTCGGGCGCGGGACCGTCGTTGCAGCGCAGGAGCGCGGTGCGTGCGCGGCGGCGGCGCGCCTCCGCGAGGGCGCCCATCACGTAGGGTGTGCGCCGGCTGGCGGTGATGCCGACCAGCACGTCTCTATAGCCGACGCAGTACGAAGAGGCATCCCTCGCCCCGGCGCTCTCATGGTCTTCCACGCCCTCGCGCGACCGGAACACCGCGTCCGGTCCGCCTGCCATCATGCCCTGCACCAGGGTGGGCTCCACGCCGAAGGTGGGCGGGCACTCCGAGGCGTCGAGGATGCCGAGCCTTCCGCTCGTCCCCGCCCCCGCGTAAAACAGCCGCCCGCCGGTCCGGAACGCCTCCGTGACCAGATCGACGACGTGGGCGATGTCGGCGATGGCCGGGCGCACCGCATCCGCAACCCCGCGGTCCTCGTCGTTCATGAGCCCGAGGATGCGTTCGGTGGACGCGAGGTCGATCTCGCGCGTGCGGGGATTGCGCTGCTCGGTCGTGAGCGCGCGGAGCTCGTCGAAGAGGTCGTTGGGCTGCGTCATGGGCTTCGGATAGCGCGCGCGGGCGCGGCCGAAAGCTTACCAGAGGGGGGAGAAACGGGACAAAGAGAAATCCGGCGCTATTCGATCCGCGCCATCTTGCCCCGGGTGGTGCTGGAGCCGACCCTCTGCTCGACGCGGATCACGTAGAGGTAGGTGCCGTTGGCGATGGCCCCGCCGGCGGCGTCGCGGCCGTCCCAGAAGACCGCGTTCTGCCCGGGGAAGCGGGCCTGGGGCGGGATGTCCAGCCGGCGGATGCGCTTCCCGCTCACCGTGAAGATCTCGATCGTGCCGCCGGTGATCTCGACGTCGTTCGTGTAGACGATGCTCGTGCCCTCGCCCCGGAAGGGGTTGGGGTAGTTGATCACGTTGTGGAGGCCGGGCGAATCGCTGACCACCAGGGCGTAGATGAGCTCGATCGTCCCGGCCTGGACTTTCAGGGTGTGGCGGCCGGGGCCGAGTGTGCGCCGGAAGGTCGCCACCCACTTGAGCGAATCCTCGGGCGAGGGGTGCGCGAGGACGGCGTCGTTGACCACGTCGTCGTCGATCGAGATCTCGATGGCGCTCTCCGGCACGAAGACCGGGAAGCCGAGATCGATGCGGTAGTTCCCCGTCGCGGGGACCGCCCCGCCACTGGCGATCTCCCGCCCGTTCACGGAGACCGAGATGCTGGACTCGACCCGGAGCGTGAATTCGGCCGCCATGTGGTACTGGCCCGCCAGCGTGTCCGGCGACTGGTAGGCGCGGAGCACGATGTCGTAGTTCTCGGGCCTGAGCTTGTGGCGGAAGCTCACCCGGTACTGGCGCGCGCGCGGGACGGTCCCGTCCACGAGCGGCGTCACCGTGAGCAGGTCGGTCGCGTTGGCGCCGTCGATCTCGAGCCTGAAGTCGCGGATGGCGTTCTCATCCGTCACGGTCGCCTCGACGAGGATCGTGTCGCCCTCGCCCCCGGCGGTGACGATGTCGCCGGTATCGAACGGAACCCCGTCGACGGTGACGTTGAACGCGGGCGGGCCGGCGTCGATGCGCAGGAGCGGGTCCCCGAGGATCAGGTAGCGCTCGACGGGGTCGCGCTGCGTGCCCGCGAGCTGGGCCTCCGTGAGGAACATGAGGTCGCCAAAGATCCATTCACCCTTCGTCTGGTTGACCATCGTGTCGTAAGGAGCCTCATAGAACCAGACCCGCGTCGTGGTCTCCATCATGATCGCGTTGGGCTGGAGGTACTCGAAACCCGTGCTCCCGTAGGTCCCCACCGCGCCGCGGTCGTTCTGGAAGAGGAGCTGCTCGGCGAACGCGTCTCCGTTGGGGTTGTTGGAAGAGGTCCGACGGGACTCGAGTTCACGGTGAATGCCGTACTCGCTGAAGTGGCAGCCCAGTCCGAACATGACCCACGGCTTGCCGCGGTTCTCCACGCGCAGATGGTCCCGTCCCGTCGTGCCGTCGAGGACGGACGAGGAGTACGTCGCAAACAGGCTCTCGTGTGTCATCAGGGAGCGATTCATGTGCGACTGGACCGTCACCCACGTGGCACCCTGGTTGAGCGCGTTCAACAGGAGCTCGGTGACGTTCTGCCGGGTGAAACTGATCGCCGCGGTTCGACTGGCGCAGTTGGTCGTGTAGAACGAATCCGTGTAGTCCCCCAGGTGGAAACGGATCACGTCGTACCCGGCCGGGAGCGAGTTCTCGATGATCTGGGCGCTCGCCTCCTGGCTGTTCCGGAAGCCGACCTCCGCGGGCTGGAAGCAGAACTGCGACAGGTTGCCGAACGACGAGCCCCCCTCCGAGTACGCGTCGTCGGAGACGACGATCATTCGTTTGCGCCAGAAGTCGGACGCCGCGGGCGCCTCGTACTTGAACGTCTTGTCGAGGACGATTTCCAGCTCGCCCGTGCTCCCCACCGGGATACGGCCGATCACGAGGTCGGGATACGCATCCACCGTGCCGTTGGGCGCGCGCATCTTGACGTAGCGCTTGTCCACCGACACGACCTCATCTTCTGCGAGGCTGGGCACCGCGTCGATGCGCGCGTAGGCGGGCACGAAGTTGGGGCCGGAGTCGTCATGCACCCGCTTGTGATCCTCGCTGCCGTCGCCCACCAGGACGAGCGTCCCCGCGCTGCCGTTCTCGAAGAAGTGGCGCGTGAAGCGGAACACGGCCAGCGGCGACGGCACGCCGCCGTTGAACTCGTCGAACACGTCCTCCACGTCCACCATGTACACGCGGTAACCCTGCGCGCGGCGGTACGACACCCACTGCTGCATCTGCGGCATGAACGTCGCATGCGACACCACCAGCACGTCGATGCCTTTCTCGGCGCCACTGCCGATAATGGCGCTCGGTTGGTCCGCGACGATGTCCGCCGCGGCAATGTCGATCAAACCCGATACCGGTATCAGTGCGAACTGGCGCTGCGATGGGATGTTCTCGCGGAACGACAGCGCAAACCCGCCCGCGACGGGCTGGAAGCTACCAGGATCGATGGTCATCCGCACCGGCGTGAGCGGCGCCGTGATGTCGAACAACTCGATGTTCGACGCGGTGGTGAGGCCGGTCACGGTGACGCTGGTGTCGCCGGCGAGCGTCGCCGTGTTGAAGCGCAGCGCGTTGCCGCGCGCGCGGTACAGGAACTGGCCGCTCACTTCCACCCAGTTGAGCTGCACCTCCACCGTGGAGCGGAGCGTGTTCGGGCGGTCGATGCGCAAGCGGTTGGTGCCGATGTCGAAGTCCGTCGCGGGGAGAACCATACTGAACAGGCGCCGCAGCTTGTTCGGGATCGAATACGCGCCGTCCAGCACCTTCTCGCCCTTCGAGTTCACGAGCGACACCTTCAGGAGCCGCGGGCTCGCGTACCGCTGGCCGAACATCTCGGCCGAGAGTGTCAGGCTCGTCCCCGGCCGGATCGCATTCAGGATGAACGGCATGTCCACCGGGCCCGGTTCGAAGCCGAAGTTCAGCGAATAGATGTCGGTCGTGCCGAGTGGCGGCTGCTCGCGAACCACCCCGTCCGTCTCGAAGTGCAGATTCGCGGTGAACGCCGCGGTCAGCGTGTCCGCGGTGACGAAGCCGGCGGCCGGGCTGCGCGTCGCCATCGTCGTCCCCGCCGACGGCTCCAGCCAGTAGACGTTGAACTGCGAGTACTGCTCGAGCACGTCGTTCTGGCTCGCGTCGTCGCGCAGGCGCCGGCCGTAGAAGATGAGGAGATCGTTCCCGTCGAACACCCCCGTGGCACCCGCGGGGTCCTCGCGCAGCGTGAACGCGACATCCACCGTTCCGCCCGTGAACGTGCTCTCGGTGTAGTCCCGCTTGAAGAGCCGCAGGTTCGAGGTCGGCTGCCCCGCCGGAAAGCCCGCCGCGATCGCGTTGGCGGCCGTGACGCGGTGCATGCCCGTCTCGCGCACGCGGAGCTTCACCGCCCCCGGCACCACCCGGGCGGCCGCGAGGGGCGCGAGCGACATCTCGGGGCGCGGAAGCCGCCACCCGGCGGCCTGCTGCGCGTTCACAAAGAGGCGCCCGAACGTCTCGTCCCAGCCCTTCGACTCCGGCCGTGCGACCTGTCCCTCGAGCGCGCGCGGCATCGTCCCCGAGAGCTGCACCGTGATCTCGATGCGGGTCGCCATCGCAAGCTCGCCACTCGCGGGGTCGTAAGAGACGGGGTTCACGCGGATCGGCAGCGTGCGCTGGTGTCGGATGTAAACCGGTTCCTCCGGGGCGACGAGCGGGACCGGCTGCCATGCCCGGTAGACCACATCATCCATCACGATCGACGCGCCGGGCAGCGGTCCCATGTCCTCGCCCGGAATCGCGATCGTGGTGGGATACGGCTCGAGGCGCCGCACCCCGAAGGGTTCCGACGCGATGACCCGGGCCGTCACCGTGAAGCGGGCCTCCGGGGGGATCGCGACAAGGAACGTCCGTGTGGGGACGGGCGGCTCGGCCGGGTTGCCCGTGTTGCCGAATCCATCGACCCGGATCCGCTCGAAGCCGGACAGCGAGGAAGGTGTAAACTCCGCCCGCGGAACGTCGACGCGGAAGACCACGCGGTCGCCGGCTGCCTGGACGAGGCGCGCAGGGGCACCGACGGACGCGGCGGCAAACACGCCTTGAGCCAGCAGCCCGAATGAAAGATAGAGAGTCGTACCCGCCCGTAATAGCAAGGTACTAAATGAGTTATGAGACAACGAGTCGCGCCTGATAAGGGGTGGGTTCAACCAGGGGGCCGACGAGAACATCGAACGAATTTGATCATACGCCCGCCGGCGACCAGGTGTCAAGGACTCCCATCTTCCCCACCGAAACTAGGGGCCGCGCGGAGACCCGCCAGCCCCTAGTTTAACAGCCGCCGACGGGCGGCTACTTGAGCAAAACTAATTTCCGGGCCATGACAAACCCACCCGCCCTCATCTGCGCAAAGTAAACGCCACTTGCAACGCCGTTGCCGTTACGGTCCACGCCATCCCAGACCGCCGAGTAGCGACCGGCCTGCTTGAACTCAGAAACGAGGTCACGAACCAGTCGTCCCCGAACGTCGTACACACGCAGCCGGACCTCCGCGCCCGGAGCAGGGACATCGTATGAGATCGTCGTCGTGGGATTGAACGGATTCGGGACGGGCCCGGACAGGTGAAACAACGTTGGTATCCCCCGCTCCGGAAGCAAGGGAGAGCCCGGGTCAAGATCTGGCTCCGTCGTGAGGTACGGATTGCGATCCACGTTGCCCTGGAACTTGGACGCGCTGGGCGCAACACCTCGCCACCACTCGTTCTCGGCCTTGATTGTCACCGATCCGTTCTGGTTGTCAACGTGGTACGACGAGTTATGATGGATCTTGTTGTAGCCCACCGATTGCCCGCCGGAAGCATTCCCGAGGTCAGCGTCACTCGAGTCCTTTACCTGAATGCCGACGCCGTTCAGCTGGACCTCGGTGGACTCGACCACAGCATACGCGCCTTCGATGCACTGGATGCCGATGTCGTTGTCAGTGATATTCCCGGCGTGGCGGACGTCGACGCTGCCGCCTT
>DASTOO010000154.1:0-6059 GCA_035762505.1 Candidatus Krumholzibacteriia bacterium | reverse complement strand
GTTGCGCTTTCGGCGACGATGGCCGGGAGTTTTCGCACCGGAATGTCCCGGTAGATGAAGACCTCCACGACGAGGGCGTAGAGCGCCGTGATTGCCGCGGCCTCCATCACCGTGATGATGCCGCCGTAGATGCCGCCGAGCACGATGAACGGGAGCGGGACCTCCCACGCCGCGTAGCGCAACGCCGCCAGCGCCTCGCGCCCCGAGAAGGGCCGGGTCTTCACCTGCGCGCGCCGGCCCTGGCCGACGCCGTACAACGCGAGCAGCGACACCAGCAGGATGCCGGGCA
The DNA here is from genome assembly GCA_035762505.1 of Candidatus Krumholzibacteriia bacterium. Taxonomy (GTDB): domain Bacteria; phylum Krumholzibacteriota; class Krumholzibacteriia; order WVZY01; family JAKEHA01; genus JAKEHA01. Next base: position 5,770 of record DASTOO010000154.1, on the reverse strand, counting down.
GCACCCCCGCCAGGAAGAGCTTGTCGACCTCCACCTCCGCCACGTAACCGTACACGATCAGCGGCAGGCTGGGGGGGAACAGGAGTCCGATGCTGCCCGATGCCGTGATGAGCCCCAGGCTGAAGCGATTGCCGTAGCCGTCGGCGAGGAGCGCGGGCATGAGCAGGCCACCCATCGCCACGATGGTGACGCCGGACGCGCCGGTGAACGCGGTGAAGACCGCGCAGGCCACCAGCGCCACCACCGCGAGCCCGCCGGGGAAGAACGCGCGCGACAACCGCAGCAGGCGGTCGGGCGCCCGGCTGTGGGCGAAGAGATAGCCCGCCAGCGTGAAGAGCGGAATCGCGATCAGCAGGGGCGATCCCGCGATCGAGTACATCGACACGGCCACCGACGAGATGTCGATGCCGGCGCTGAAGAAGAGGTACAGCGCCAGCGCGCCGAACACCGCGAACAGCGGCATCCCGAACAGGGCGAGGACGGCGAGGACGACGATGATCAGGAGCAGCATGTCAGTCGCCGACCGCCGCTTCGGCCGGCTCGCGCCCCAGCAGAATCCCCAGAATCGTCCGGTACGTGATCAGCGCGAAGGCGCCCGGGAGGATCAGCTGAGCCACCCAGGTGCGGACGCCCAGAAAGGCCACCTCGCCGAAGGCGCGCTCGTCGGCCACCAGCCGGGCGGTTGCGATCACGAGCAGCCACGCCACGAGCGCCGTCGTGCCGTACACGATCGCGCGCCGCGCGCGACCGTACCGCGCGGGGAGGACTCGCGTTAGGGCGTCGACCGAGATGTGCCGCACGCGCGCGGACGCGAGCGCGGCGCCGCACGCGCCCAGCCAGAGGACGATATGGCGCATCAACGGCTCGGCCCACATCAGCCCGGAGTTGAAGAAGTTTCGCAGGACGATCTGGGTCGCGCCGAGTGCGACAAGAGTGAGGATGAGGAGCGCGACGAAGAGGACCTCGGCCTGTCCCGCGGCCGCGAACAGCGCCCGGCCGCGCCCGCGGGTTTCGAGCGCCGCGCGCACGACGGCGAGTGCCGCCAGCAGCACGAAACCGCCCAGCGCGAACAGGATCGATCCGCTCACGGAAACACCATGTGGCGGTCAGTTCGCGGCGCCCGCGCCGCGGGTCTTGCGGTAGTCGGCGACCATCGTGCTGACGCGGTCGAGAAGGTCGCGCGGGTACAGCACGCCGACACCTTCGCCCCAGGCCGCGCGGCCGCGCTCCACGAAGTCGCGTCGCGCCGCCGCATCCACCGCGACGACCTGGACGCCTTCCTTCTTGATTTCGGCAATGGCCTCCACGTTCTGAACGCGCGTCTTCGCCGTGAGCTCGGCAAGACTGGTGCGGACGATCTCGTTCACCACCGCGAGGTCGGCAGGCGAGACGCCCGCGAGCGATTTTCGGGTCACGACCAGCGCGCTGACGCCGTGGGTAACGGGCGTGTCGGACATGTACTTGACGCGCGTGAACCACTGCAGCGCCACACACGCGAGCGGCGACGAGTAGACCGCATCGACCACGCCGGTCTGGAGCGACGTCAGCACGTCGGGCGCCGCCAGCGGAATGGGGGTGATGCGGAACGCCTTGAAGAAGATCTCCGCGAGCTGGTCGCCGGACCATATCCACCACCTGCACTGCGGCATATCGGCGGCGCTCTTCACCGGCGTCTGGCTGAAGAGGTACACGAACCCGACGTCCGTCCAGCCGAGCAGCGCGTATCCCTCCTCCTCGAAGAGGCCGCGGTAGTAGTCGTCGGTCTTCGCGCGCACGTGGTCGAGCTCGTCGAGCGACTCGAACATGAAGGGCAGCTCCAGCACGCGCACCTCGGGGACGATCGTGCCGAGCCCGAAGCCCGTGAACGCGGCGCCGTGGATCTGGCCGTTGCGCATCTTGCGGATGACGTCCTTCTCGTCCCCCTGGACGCCGCCGGGATAGAACTTGAAACCCACGCGGTTGGCCGTCTTCGCGCGCACCTCCTCGTCGATCCTGCGCATGGTCTTCATCCAGGTGCTCCCGTCGGGGGCGAGGGTCGCGACCTTGACCTCGACCTGGGGCTTGGGTTGCCGCTTCTGGGCGGCGGCATCCGGGGCGGTGGCACACGTGGCGCCGGCAAGGACGATGGAAATCACCAGGGCGCTAGAACAGGTCATCGGCTTCTCCCAGCAGGGTTTGCGACCGCTGTCGCGCGATAAGATTGAGCAGTCGGTAAGGATCCTCCGCCGCGCCGGGCGCGGCGACCACGTCCGCCAGGACGCTGCGGAACTCGTCGCCGTCCTGCACGCGATACAGGTAATAACGGGCGAAGAAGTAGCGCGGCAGGAGGAACGACTCCTCCGCGATGTCGAACGCCTGCTCGAAGCTGGCGAGCGACTTCTCCGGACTGCCGCCGAACATCGGGGGCCGGAAGGCGTGAAGGCTTCCGATCATCACGTGCGGAAGGCCCTGGAAGTACGCGCCGTCCAACTCGGCGGAGCGCTCGAGCAGCGCGGTCACCTTGGGGATGTCGCGCAGCACGGCGGTCGAGTCGAGATGGATGGCGATGAACTGTGCCCAGTTCGCCGCCGCCCACACCGCGGCGGGCACGTCCTTCTTCTTCATCGCCGCCAGCGATGCCTCGAACTCGTCGAAGGGCACGCTCCAGTCGGCGGCGAGCTTCCGGTTGTCTCGCAGCGCCGCCCGCGCGTGATCGACTCCCTTGAGGTAGAGCCGCGACGCGTAGGCCGGCTCCGTCTCCTCGAAGGAAGAGAACGCGTAGCTGAAGTACAGCATGGCCGCGTTGAGCCGCAGGTCGTCGTTCTTCGGATCGGTGCGGATGAGGCCTTCCATGAGGAACAGGTTCGCGGCCGCTCCGTCCTGGAACGTGCGCAGGTCGTCGGATGCCATCGCGGCGTCGCGCGCGTTGTTGAGCACCGGCACCATAACGTGGCCGACGGAGAACTTCGCCGTCGAGCAGCCGGTCACGGCGAGAACGGCGACGAGGGGGGCAGACAGTGAAAGGAGATGGCGCCGGGAGGCTCGTTTTTGCATGCCGCAATAATCGTCAAACCCGCCGGTTCTATCAATCACGAATTCGGCCCCTCGTCGCGGAGCAGCCGCTCGATTTCCGCGGCGCAATCGCGCGCGAAGCGGTCGGCGGTGAATCGCTCCGCGGTTTCGCGCCCGGCCGCGCGCAGCCGCGCCTGGAGCGCTTCGTCCGCCAGGAGGCGGCGAACGGCGAGCGCGATATCGCCGCTGCTCCCGGGCCGGACCATGAGGCAGTTCTCGCCGTCGCGCGCGTACTCGCGCACACCGCCGCAGTCGCTCACGACGACCGCGGCGCCGCGCGCCATCGCCTCCAGCGGCGGAAGCCCGAATCCCTCGACCAGCGACGGAAAGACGAAGACGTCGCACGCGGCGTAGAAGTCGAGGATCGCGCGGCCGCGGCCCGCCGTCGCGGCGAGGCGCGAATACGGCGCGACCGCCGCGGGAAGCGCCATGGTGTGGACGTCGTCCAGGACCGTGCAGTGAACGCCGCGATCGCCGGCGAGTGTGGCGAACGCCGCGAGCGCGAACTGCACGCCCTTGGCGCGGGCGGGATGCGCGATCGCGCCCACCACGCGCGGATCGCCGCCGCTTCGCTCCGCGGGCGGTGTCGCCAGGAACGACGCTTCGATGCCCGGCGGGATCACGCGCAGGATGCGCCCGCGTCCCACACGGTCGGCGACGAACCCGCTGACGGCGACGCGCGTCGCGGGCAGCCGGTACCCGGCGTGCGCGAGGAAGCGGAGCGTGGGGCGCATCCACGCCGGCCGCGGCCCGAGTGCTATGTGCGACGCGGGCTCGTCCCCCTGGATGAGGTGGAAGAGAACGGGCCGGCGGCCACGCAGCAGCTCACCGCACGCGATGAATACCGGCGTCTTGTACCCGGTCGCGACCTGCACCTCCGCAGCGGGGAGCGAGGTGACGAATGCCATCGCTCCCGCCGCGCGGGGTACGAGCGTCACCCGCGGATCGAGCGGAATCGGCGGCGCGGCGGACCCGTCCGGCACGCCGATGGCGACACGACGCCCGCGCGCCGCGAGCGCGTTGGCCACGTGCACGATCATGCGCACACCGCCGGACGCGTTGAGACCGAGGAGTGGAAATGCCACGTCGAAGCGGGCGGTCTTCATCTCTGTCCACTGCGGCGCGCGAGGAGCGGCGCCAGTCCCAGGCCGATGGCCGCGAGCATGACGAGGGCACGCCAGTTGGCCGGGTCGCGCGCGAGCGATCGCGCCAGCAGCGGAATCGCGGCGCGATAGCGCCCCTCGAAGGCGTGGTACTTGCCCGCGCGGTACAGCTGGTACGAGTATCCGCGCGCGTGGCGCCGGAACACCGCCCGGTGCTTGCGCGCGATCGCCGTGATCGCCTCGTCGAACCGCGTCGCGTCGGCCGAGATGGAATCCGCGGTGTGATGGACGTCCGCCAGCACCTCGCCCAGGAACACGAAGTCCCCCAGCCGGGCGAGGCGCAGGCAGAGTTCGACGTCCTGCAGGCGCGGCAGGGATTCGTCGAAGCCCCCCGCGCGCGCGACGGCGTCGCGCTGCGCGGCGAGCGATACGGTGCCGAGGCTCAGGCCGTGCACGATGCGCCGCGCCACTTCCTCGCCCGCGACGACGCCGGGCGCGTGGACGACGTCATGCGCCGTGTCGCCGCGGTGATGCCGGAACGAGCCGACCGACGCGATCACGCCGGCCGGGGCCGCGCGCATCGCACCGTGATGCGCGGCCAGCTTGTGCGGCCGCCACGCGTCGTCGCTGTCCTGGAACGCGACGAGGGTCCCCCGCGCTTCGACGAGACCGCGATTGCGCGCCGCCGCCGCGCCTCCGGGACGCGGGAGACGGATCAACTTCATGCGCGGGTCGTCGATGGTCGCGAGCACGGCGGCGGTGTCGTCGCTGGAGGCGTCGTCCACGACGATCAGCTCGAGATTCCCGAGCGTCTGCGCGAGCACGCTCGCCACCGCGCGCGCGAGCAGGCGGGCGCGATTGCGCGTCGGGAGGATGACACTGAAGTGTGGTGCCGGGTCGGTCATGAGCGGCGACAAAAAAAGGACCCTTCGATTCCACGTTGGAAAGAACCGAAGGGTCCAGGACCTACTATCGAGATTTCATGGTGCCGAAGGGGGGACTCGAACCCCCACGAGGTTGCCCTCACTGCGCCCTGAACGCAGCGCGTCTACCAATTCCACCACTTCGGCCGCAGAAACAACTCCCAAGCAGGTTGGCAGAAAGAGGCCGGCGACAAAGGAGAGCCAAGAAAACCTTCATCGACGCCTCGGCCCGCAGAATAGTGGAAGGGGGTCCAAAAGTCAACGCGCGAAACGGCCGGCCGGGCGTGGATAATAGTCTGGAACTTGTTGTAATTACATACGTTAAAAGTGCCTGAGTGAAAACCCACAATATCTGGCGTCTCAGCGGCGAGGGCATACCACCGGCGGGAGGTGCCCTTCTAACCAATTGTTATACAAGCGCTTATGACTGCGATCCTTCAGGTGGTGTTTCTTATACTGATCAAATTGAGATATATTCTAACTCGTTTCAAACTTGCCGGTTGCAATCACGCGGGCGGCGCCCGTAGGCTAGCGCGCGACCCATGAAGATCATCGTCCAGAACAAGAAAGCGCGCCACGACTTCGCGATCCTCGAGACCTTCGAGGCGGGCATCGCCTTGCGCGGAACGGAGGTCAAGTCGCTGCGCGAGGGACAGGCGAACCTGCGCGACTCGTACGCGTCGATCGACGCGG
>DASTOO010000153.1:0-5667 GCA_035762505.1 Candidatus Krumholzibacteriia bacterium | reverse complement strand
GGCCAAACAAGGAATAACAAGGGGCTAGTACTCGAAGCGGTACTTGAGGTCGAGGTTGAATTCGTCCGTATTCTGCCCGGTAATTCCCGCCCGGTTCCTGCGGGAGTTGTAGATGTACTGCGACCGGATGAGAAACTTCTTGCTCAGGCGGTACTCGACGTTCACCTCCTGCTCCGAACCCACCGAGAGACCCCGCTTGTACTGGAAGTAGATGTCCTCCCACAGGTAGCGCCCCACCCCGATCAGCGTCTCCTGCTCCGGCGCCACACCCAGCCCCCGGCCCTGGTCGTCGATGCTGCGCTGCTCGACATCCACGTTGAACCCGGTCATCTGCGCGTTGAGGAGCCGCTCCAGGGTGTTCGTCGCCATGCCGCTCGCGAACATGGTGGGCCCGCCCAGCAGGTTCCAGATGTCGGCCTCGGAGTACCCCGGCTCGTCGTACGCCAGCGAGATCTGCGGTTCCTTCTTGTCGTAGGGCCAGGAGAGGGTCAGGTAGATGTTGCGATCGGGGCCGTCCCCGCTGCGGTGGGGCGTGTACGCCTCGATATACATCGCCGGTCGCAGAGTCTCCGCGGCCGAGAAGTCCATCGTTCCGCCCGTGATCGTGAACTTGTAGCCGTAGACGCGGTACGAGCCGCGCAGCACGGCGAGATCGCCCCGGAAGTACATCCCGCGCTCGTCCTTCTTGAGGATCAGGTCGCCTGCCATCTCGACGTTCAGGTCCGGGTTGCGGACCCACACGTTCTTGGGCCCGCTGAGGTCGACGCTGCATATCCAGCCCGGCTCGTCGGTGGGAAGGGTGAGCGCCCCGGTCGTCTCGGTGCCGCCGGTGAGCTCCATGTAGATGCTCGCCTCGCGCACGTCGAGCGCCCCGGTTACCAGCGGGATCTTGCGTCCTTCGCGCCACTCGTGGAGGCGCGCCGTCAGGGTTCCGTCGGCCACGACATCGACGTCCGGGATCGACTTCAGGCGGAAATTGCGAAGCGTCAGATCGGCGCGGTAATCGACCGGCGTGTAGTTCGAGATGCGCGCCCAGCCGGTGGCGGCCACCGAACCCTTTTCCCCGGCCCGGGCGGTGAGCGACGTCAGCCGGACCACGTCGTCCACGAAGTCGACCCGCGTCGCCAGGCTCGAGAAGGACTCCTGCATGCCGACGACACGCAGTTCTCCCTGCGCGAGCGTCAGCGCTCCCGTCACCGCGGGCACCGACGGCGTCCCGCGCCCGGTTACGGTGCCGGAGAGCTCGCCGCGCAGCCGCGACAGCTCCGGAATGTAACGCGGCACGTTGCTGAGCTCGCTGCCGGGGGGGATGTCGAGGCGGAACTCCAGCGGGCCGTCGGTGTCGAGACGCGCGCCGTCGCGCAGCGAAATCGTCAGGGGAAACTTTCCCGACACGCGGGCGTCGACCACCTCGCCGAGATGCACGTCGCGCACATGGAGCACGCCCGCCAGATACTCGGCGTCGATGGTCGCCGGCGGGATGGGGCGGCCGGGACCGGCGGTCGGGGCGACACTCCCGGCCACGGTGATGCGCGGCGCCACCATGGTCCCGGACAGCGCCACGTCGCCGCTGAACTCCGAGGCGAGCGGCGGCGCGCGGTGCATGGCGACGAAGAAGGTCGCCACCGGGAAGTGCGCCAACCGGGCCTGCAGGACAAGCCGCGCGTCCCACATGGCCTCCGGACGCTCGCCGCGCCCGAGACGCACCGGAGAGACGTCGCTCTCCCATTCGCCGTGGGCGTCGATCGTGTCCCCCGCCGCGACCATCTGCATGCGGCTCAACCGGTAGCCTGTTCCGTCGAACACGATCTGGCCGCGCAACTCGTCGAAGGCGACGCTGTCCACGACGCCCCGCACGACGTCGACGTCCAGCCGCACGCGCGGGTTCTCCTCGGGACCCTCGAGATCGAGGCCGAAATCGCCGCGGCCGTGCAGCGCGAGGGGAGCCCGCAACCCGTCGCGCAGTACGGACAGGTCCACCCCGCGTCCCCAGAACGAGAGGTCCATGGTTTTCGTGCGCTCGCTGTAGGAGCCCGCCCCGCCGAAGCGCCCCCGCCCCGACTCGAACTCCACCGTGTCGGCCACCACCCCGTTGTCGTCGGCGAAGATCACCGCGGGGGCCGTCGTGCGCCACGTGTCGGCCGGGGTCATGATCTCCGCGTGGCGGATGTCGATGCGCGAGCGGCCATCCTTCTCGTGCACGTCCAGGTCCACCACGACGGTCGTGTCCCCCCGCGTCGCGCGCGCGTTGTGGACGCGCACCGCCGTCGTGTCGATGTCGAGGAGGAACGTCGGCGCGCCCATGGGACGGCCCCACACCGCGCCGCTCTTCCCCGCGATGGAAACGCGGACGGTGGGGGCGAGCGACCCGACGTTGCGCGCCTCGGCCTGGACCTCCGCGCTGTCGACCTCGATGAACTCGAAGCGAACGTTGTCCGCGCGGCCGTTGACGTTGAGCTGGAAATCCTCGATCGGACCCTGGATGCGGCCGGTGACGTCCAGGGCGCCTTCGATCGGGGGCAGCTCGAAGTGGTTCCAGAAGTACGCGAGGTCGGTGCCCTCCACGCGGAACACGATGTCGGCGATGCTCCCCTCGTCCGCCACGCTGCCGGATCCCTCCACGCGATAGCCGGGCCGCTCGAACGCGAGGTTGTCGATGGTGAGGCCCACGTCGTCGCGCCACATGCCGCTGCCCGCCACGCCGAAATTCTCGAGGCCGTCCACCACCGCGCGATCGAGGTCGCAGCGCCACGCGTACGTGCCCTCGCTCTTGTCGTGCTCGACCCGGATGCGCCCGGTCATCGACATGGGCGGGAGTTCCGAGTCCTCGATGAAGCCGCGCGAGAGATCGAGGTCCCGGCACACGCCGTCGAACCGGAAGTCCTCCTCGGGGAGCGTGATCCGGAAGGCCCCGTCGAGGTGTGACCCGAACACCCGTCCCGCGAAGCGGCGGAAGTCGATCGCGGACGGCGTCGCGGTTCCCTCGAAGGCGACGTCGGAGAGCTCGACGCCGAGCCCCTCGCCCGACGCCATGCCGGTCACGGCGAGCGAATCCACCGTCCCCGCCAGCGAGAGCCGGCCCGAGAACGTGCCCTCGAGGTCGGGGGCGATTCCCAGCTCGTGCAGTTCGGCGAGCGAAACGGGGTTCAGGATCAAATCGACGCCCTGGAACCGGCCGTGCCGGAATTCACCGTTCACCATAACGAACGACTCGTCCAGCCGCACGGCGAAGTCGTCCAGGAACAGGCTGGAACCGTCGGTGCGCGCCGCGAGGTGCACCGACGACACGGTCTTCCCCGAGTCGATGAGGTACGCCCCGCCCTCCTCGATCCGCAGGTGGCCCTCCCCATCCGCATAGCCGCACGAGCCCGTCAGGTGCACGTCACGCACGGCGAGCTCGGTCTCGTTGCCGCCGAATGTCATCTCGAGCCCGTTGATGCGGAAGCTCTGCACGTCGATCACGGGCGAAACGATCCCCCGCTTCTTCGGAGACGGCGCCTCGTTCTGCGGGACCGGCAGCACCAGCCGCCCCTCCGCGTCCTGGCGCAGGTGCATGGCGACCCCCTCCAGCTCCACGTCGTGCACGATGAGGCGGAACGCGAAGATCGGCATGAGTTCGTAGGAGACCGACACGCGGTCGGCGCGGAATACGTTGTAGGACGCGGTGGTCGAGTGATAGCGCAGCACCGGGTTCTTCAGCACGATCCGGTGGATCAGCGATCCGGAGATCCCGTCGAGGGAGAACGCGAACGGCGACCCGGCCAGGTAGTGCGTGTTGACGTACCGCGCGATGCGGTCGGGCAGCAACTGGCTCTGGTGGTGGATCACCGCGACAATGCCGAGCGTCAACGCCACTGCGACCCCCACCGAGATACGGCGTCGCAGGCGCGGGCTCCGCTTTTCGTTGCTGGCGGTCTCGTCCATGGCGCTAGAAGATCTGCCCGAGGCTGAAGTACAGCCGCCCGTTCTTGTCGTTGTAGTCGTCGGGCTTGAGCGCGAAGCCGTAATCCAGCCGGATCGGCCCCACCGGCGTATTGTAGCGAATGCCCGCTCCGTAGCCGTAGCGGAAGTCGTCCAGCTCGGTCTCTCCGGGATCCGACGACAGGTCGAAGTCGGACAGCGACACCTCGGACACATCGTTCCAGACGTTGCCGCCGTCGACGAAGGCCGCCCCGGTGAAATTCCAGCGCGCCAGCAGGGGCAGCGGGAACCGCACCTCCACGTTGGCGAGGAGCAGGAACTCCCCGCCCAGGAAGCGGAGATTGCCCTCGGCGTCCGTTTCGCGCGGTCCCAGGCTCGCTTCGTCGTAGCCGCGCACCGAGTTCGCGCCGCCGACGTAGTAGCGGCCCTCCACCGGCACCGCGTCGGAGCGGCCGTAGGCGTTGCCGTATCCCACACGCGCGCGCCACGCGAACACGGACCGCCCCCCGGTGCTCCGGTAGCGCTGATAGTTGCCGGAAAACTTGTAGTAGTCGTTGTCTCCCCCGAGGACACCACCCGCGATCTCGCCCGTGAGCACGCGGTACTCACCACGGTGCGGGTCGAGCAGGAAGTCGCGCAGGTCCCGGCTTACACTCATGCCGAAGGAGTGGGAGCGCGATTTTACTTCCGGGAGCCCGACCTGGCGTCGCGTGATCTCCTCGAAGGAAAGGCCGGAGAGCACCTCGCTGTGCCGGCCAAAATCGTGCGCTGTGCCGAGGGCATATCCGACCGTCCTCACATCCAGCCCCGGCACCGTCTCGTCGTGCTCGATGTACCCGTTGAGACCGATGCCCAGCTTGATGCCGAGAAAGCGGCGCTGCTGGAACACGACGTCGTAGCGGTAGAAAGTGTTGGTGAGGTCGATCCTGTCCACGTCGAACTCGTCGCCCTCGAACAGGTCGAACGCGTACTGCGCCTTGAAACGGAGCGTGCGCCCGGTCCCGGCCAGGTTGCGCGTCCCCCACTCCGCGAAGACGCGGCTGCCGAGGAGATTGCCCACGCCGAAGCCGGCCTCGATCCAGGATTGCCTGCGCTCGCGCACGCGGATCCTGATGTCGACGGTACGCTCGATCGGGTCGATGTTCTCGGGCAGGACGTCCACCACGGTGAAGAGCCCCGTCTCGAAGAGATTCCGCTGAGTCTTGAGTACGCGGTTGAAGCGGCACACCTCGCCGGGCTTGAGCTCGATCTCCTTCTCGATGACGCTGCGGCGCACGAGCCGGTTTCCCTCGATGCTGATGGCCCCCACGTTGAGCTGCAGCCCCGGCTCGACGTAGAAGCGGATATGAACGCGGTTGCTCTCGATGCGCGCCGAATCGGCCACCGCGACGCCGAGGTATCCGCGGTCGAAGTACTTCCCCTTGATCCGGTATACGTCCGTGGCGAGGAGCGACGGGTTGTACGGCGCCCCCGGCTTGAGCAGGAGGTCCTTGCGCAGCTCGGCCTCCGGCATCAACAGCTCGCCCGCGAAGGAAACGCGCTCCACGCGCGTGGCTTTTCCCTCCTCGACGAGGATGTAGACGTTTGCAAAGCGGTCATTCTCCACGTACTCCACCCGGTCCAGTCGCACCCGGGCCTCCGGGAAGCCGATCGAATGGTAATACGCCTCGAGCTGCGCAACGTCCCGCTCTATCTGCGCCCGGTCCAGCCTGGGCCGGCCGAAGATCGAGAACATCGACGGCTCCC
>DASTOO010000152.1:0-2727 GCA_035762505.1 Candidatus Krumholzibacteriia bacterium | reverse complement strand
CGCGAATTCCATGGGCAGCTTCTGAAGCACCTCCCGGCAGAAGCCGTTGACGATGGTGTTCACGGCATCCTCCGCGGAGAGGCCGCGCTGGCGGCAATAGAACAGCTGATCGTCGCTGATCTTCGACGTCGTTGCCTCATGCTCGACACGCGCCGTGGGGTTCTTGACCTCCACGTAGGGCACGGTGTTGGCCGTGCACTTGCTGCCGATCAGCAGCGAGTCGCACTGGGTGTAGTTGCGCGCCCCATGAGCCGTCGGCATCACCTTGACGAGGCCGCGATACGAGTTCTGGCCATGCCCCGCCGAGATGCCTTTCGAGACGATCGTGCTGCGCGTGTTGCGGCCGATGTGGATCATCTTCGTGCCGGTATCGGCCTGCTGGTAGTTGTTCGCGACCGCGACCGAGTAGAACTCGCCGACCGAGTTGTCGCCGGTGAGGATGCAGCTCGGGTACTTCCAGGTGATCGCCGAGCCCGTCTCCACCTGCGTCCAGCTGATGCGCGAGCTCGCGCCGCGGCATTCGCCGCGCTTGGTCACGAAGTTGTAGATGCCGCCACGGCCGTGTTCATCGCCCGGATACCAGTTCTGCACGGTGGAGTACTTCACCGTCGCGCCTTCCTCGGCCACGATCTCGACGACCGCGGCGTGCAGCTGGTTCTCGTCGCGGATGGGCGCGGTGCAGCCCTCGAGGTAGCTCACATACGCGCCCTTCTCGGCCACGATCAGGGTGCGCTCAAACTGTCCCGTCTCACGGGCGTTGATGCGGAAGTACGTGGACAGCTCCATGGGGCAGCGCACGCCTGCCGGGACGTAGACGAACGACCCGTCGCTGAACACCGCCGAGTTGAGCGCCGCGAAGAAGTTGTCATTGTACGGGACCACGGTACCGAGCGCCTTTTTCACGAGCTCGGGGTGCTCGCGCACCGCCTCCGAGAAGGAGCAGAACACGATGCCGAGCGACCCGAGCTTCTCCTTGAACGTCGTCGCGACCGAGACCGAGTCAAAGACCGCGTCCACCGCGACGCCGGCCAGGCGCATCTGCTCCACGAGCGGGATGCCGAGCTTGTCGAACGTGCGCCGGATCTCCGGGTCCACCTCGTCCATGCTCTTCGGGCCGTCGCCGGCCTGTTTCGGCGCGGAATAGTAATGAATGTCCTGGTAGTCGATCTTCGGGTAGTGGACGTTGGGCCACGTCGGCTCTTCCATCTTCTGCCACGCGCGAAACGCGCGCAGTCGCCACTCGAGCAGCCACTCGGGCTCGCCCTTGCGCGCGGAGATGACGCGCACCACATCCTCGTCGAGACCCTTGGGAATCTTGTCTTCCGCGATATCCGTGACGAAACCCCACTCGTATTCCTTGGAGATTCGCTCCTGGATGGTATCGACGGCGTCCCGGATCGGTTCTGCTTTGCCTGCCATGAATCCTCCGCTTGGCGCGTCCCGCGCGGCTACTTCGGTAATCGCACTGATTTAGTGCTATTTACAGGGTAACGAAAAGCCCCCTGGGAATCAACCCACGGGCTGTTTTCGCGTAACCGGTTGGAATACCATAGTATAAGCGTTCGAGCCGCCCCGCGCCAGCCAGTTTTTCTGGGTGGGGGCCGGCCGCCGCGCCGCTACGGCCTGGAGGTATCCACGACCGCCCCCTCGGGCATCGCCATCCGCGAGGCGTCGAACGGCTTCGCGAGGGAGAAGTCCCGGATGGTGCAATCGGCGTAGACCGCGTCGCCCTCGTAGACCGTGAAGTGCGACGGGACCGTGACGCCCTCGACCGTGGCCACCTGGTCGTAGATCAGGCAGTGCTCGGGCGTGGACTTCTGGCCTTCGTCCAGGAGCGCCCGGTATGTCACGACGTAGTCGCACGCCCGGAGCAGCTTCGTCTCCGGGTGGATGTAGAGGCGGTAGTAGTCCTCCGGTGTGTCGCCGGTCCCCGGTGCGAACGTCATCATCACGGTCACGTACTCGGCCGGGTCGTTGGGGAGTTTCCCGGTGCCGGGCTCCCCGAGGATCACGCCCGGGTCCTGGGTCAGCCAGGGCAGATTGATGAAGTAGTAATTGAGGAGCGCCAGGAAGCGAACGGGCGTTGCGCCGGGCCAGTTCATGCTCCACGCCTTTTCGCCGTCCCACGCGGCGGAGACGTCCGTGCCGGAAACGTCGAAGTACGCCCTGCGCTGCGATTGCTCGACGACGAACACGGTCGAGGGGCTGCTCTCGTCGCCCCAGCGATCGGTGAAGGAGACAGTGGGAGCGTTCCTCCATGCCTCCATGCCGCCGTGCGCCGCGATCATGTCGTGGACGATCTGCGGGCCCTTCAGCGCCGTCGTCGCGACGGACTCCGTCTGTGCCTCTGTCCGTGCTTCTTCCTTCTCACCGGAGCAACCGCCGGCAACGGCGACGGCGCAGGTGAGTGCAATCAGGAACGAATTACGTGGCCTCATCGTGAACTCCTTTCGACGGGCGCATTCTACCACAAGGTCTCTTGTTCCGCGCGCGGCACCAAGGTACATTCCAAGCATGCCGTCCGGGAAGGATAAGGATTTTCTGGAGTTCGTCCTCGACCAGCTCGGGACGACGCCCGGCATCGTCTCGCGGCGCATGTTCGGCGCCATCGGCCTGTACCAGGACACGACCTTCTTCGCGATCATCGACGACGGGACGCTCTACTTCGCCACCGACGGGGAAACGCGCGCACCGTACGAGGCGCGTGGGATGAAGCCCTTCGAGTAC
>DASTOO010000151.1:0-3167 GCA_035762505.1 Candidatus Krumholzibacteriia bacterium | reverse complement strand
CTCGACCGCCAGCGCGCCGCCCTCGATGAGGAACATGTGGGGCAGTTCCCTGGGGATGGCGAAGCGGTCCATCGCCTCCACGAACTCCGCCATCTGCTGGCTGTAGAAGTCCGAGTTCGACGGCTTGTTGAGCGCAACCCGCGCGATCTTCTCCCGGAACCCCGGCTCGTTGACCTTGGGGTGGTTGATGCCGATGGGGAGCGACGCGAAGAACTGGAAGAAGTCGAGGTACGTACGGCCATCCGCCTTGTCCTTCAACCGGACGCCCTGGCTGTTCTCGAGATCGACGACGATCGGAAAGCCGTCGACGAGCATGTGCCGGCCGATGGTGTCGAGAACCTGCCCGGGCTCGACGTGGATATCGGCTCCGGCCCCGGTGATGTGCGCCATGATTTTCTCCTTCAGGGTGTGACTGGGAATTGAAGCTCGTGCGGCCGCCCTGCCCCCTGCATCCCTTCCGCGTGTAAGCCTTCGGATAGTCACAAGCTAACGGACGGCGCGCGGCCGTGTCAAGGAGACACACGGCCCACCAGACGCCAATCTAACTCATTTATTAAAAGATTGTTATAAGCGTCGCTTCGAGTTGGATCTTGGCCTGGCGGGCACCGCTGCGCGAAAGACCTCCCAACCACCCACGTACGTGGCCTCCACCGCGATCCCGTCGACGTCGGCGATGAGCGGGTTGCCCGACAGAACCACCAGGTCGGCGGGCGACCCGATCTCGATTCCGTACGCGTCGGGGTCGCTTCCCAGGGCACGGGCGGCCGTCGTGTAGCGGCGCAGCGCCTCCGCCGGCCCGATGCGCTCCTCGGACACCGGGTGGTGGGTCGCACCGCGGATTCCGTAGAGCGGGCCCGCCGGCATCCCGTCGGAGCTGAACACGAACGGAACCCCCGCGCGCAGGAGGCTCGCGAAGCGGTTGTTGCGCCGCCAGCGCTCGCGGCCGAGGCGGGTCTCGTACAGGCCGCCCTCGCCCGCCCAGTTGCGGACGAAGTTCGGCTGCATAACGAGCGGGACGCGCAGCCGGGCGCACGCGGCGAGTTCCTCGCCGCCCATGATCTCCGCGTGCTCGATGCGGAAGCGCGCGTGCTCGACACCCGTCTTCTCCATGGCGGACAACACCGTACGGAGGGCGCGGTCGCCTATGGCGTGCACCGCGCACCCGATGTCCTGTTCCCGGCACGCGGCGAGCTCGCGCATCAGTGCGTCGCGGCCCACGAGCAGTTCCCCGTCGCCCGGCCCGTCCGCATAGGGCGCGTGCAGCGCGGCGGTGCGGCCGCCGAGCGATCCATCGGTGAAGATCTTGATCCCCACCGCGTTGACGCCGCTCGCCTCCTCGAGGCGGTCGCGCGCATCATCGAACTCCGCCGCGGGCACGGGGACGTACGCGTCGAGGCGCAGCGGCCGGTCGCTGGCCTCGAGTCCCTCCACGTACACGTCGATCGTGGTCGCATCGACGATGTCGTGGATCGCGGTGACACCGAGCGAGTGGAGGGTCGCGATGGCGCCGTCGATCGCACCCGCGAGAGCCGCGCGCGGCGGCCGCGTCAGGCGGTTCGCCTCGAACACGGCGTCTTCCGCAATGCGACCCGACGCCGCGTCCACGAAGCGCTTCGCGCCGAGCGCGGCGAGCAGCGCGTGGTTGGCGACGCCGACGTGGCCGCAGATACGGCGGGCGTAGACGGGACGGTCGGCGGCGAGGGCGTCCAGCGCATCCCGCGTCGGGAGCGCCGCGTCGTCCCAGGCGCTTTCGTCGAAGTCCACCCCGACCACCGGCTCCCGCCCCGGGTGCGATGCCGCCCACACGGCGAGCCGCTCGACCGCGTCGCGCGCGCTGCGGGCGCCGGAGAGATCGCAGCGCAGCCGCTTGCCCGCGAGTGCCAGCAGGTGAAAATGCGCGTCGACGAATGAGGGAATGATGTACTTGCCCGAGAAATCGAGGACACGGACGTCATCGCGGCCCGCCGCATCCGCGGCGCCGGCCCGGCCGCCGATGCCGGCGACCCGCCCGTCGCTCACCCAGAGCGTTCGCTCCTCGAAGCGCGCCTCGTCGATCCAGACGCGGGCACCGGCAAAAACGATGGTGGACATTCCGGTATCCTAACGGCATCGGTGCGGCGCTTACACCGCAAAAAAACAAGGGGGCCCATCCGTGTGTTCAGGCCCCCTTGTCCCAACCCGCCAGTGACGGACCGGACGGGCAGTTTCATCGCCGCACGATGAGATCTAGTCGTCGCAGCAGACGTCCTCGTCGTAACCCCACACGTCCTTCTGGTAGGCCCACGTGCGGCGCGATTCCGGCGTGATCGTGCTCGTCTCGACCAGGTTGTGGCACTGGTCGAACACGAACACGCGACCGGCCTCGTAGTAGGTCCACTGCTCGCGCACGACGCCGTATTCGTTCAGCCGGACGCGGTGCGCCGTGTAGCCGTACTCGTCGTAGACCGCCTTCTTGTCGCCGGAGAGGTTCTTGACGTACAGGAAGTGGCGGATGTTGTTCCGCTCGCGCTTCCCGGTCACCTGCGGGGCGTAGTAGATGGTCTCCGCGATCGCCGGTGCCGCGAACACCAGGACCAGCGCGAAGATCCCAAATCGCAGTTTCATGGCCCTAACTCCTTCGGATGCTAAATCAAGTGATGCAGGGCGTTTATCATTGCGTCTTATTGTATCACATTGAGTCCCGGGATGGCAAGCCGCGGGTCGTGGTTCCCGCCGGCGGCGGGCCGGGGCGCAACGCGTCGGTCGAAGGAGCGGACGGAGAGGTCAGAGGGGGAAAAAGAATGGGGCCGCTCGCCGGCTGTCGCTGAAGTTTGGAACAGGGGCAACAGGCGGAAGACGAGCAGGCCCCAAAGGGGTGGTGCGGGACGAGCCCGCGGCCGTCGCGGCAGTATAGCACATCCATCCGAACCGCCACTACATGAGTTTCCCCCCTCAGGTTGGCGGCAAAAAAACGGGCCGCCTTTCGTCTGTTGCGGATGGAAACAGGGGCAACAGGGTTACGGGCGGCCCGCGGGCCGGAGCCACCCGACGCGGCTCCGGCCCTGAGTTGCGGATGCGAGCTACTTCAGCAGGACCATCTTCTTGGTCTGCGTCATGTCGCTCGTCACGAGCTTGTAGAAGTAGACACCGCTCGACACGGTCTGTCCCGCGTCGTTGCGGCCGTCCCA
>DASTOO010000150.1:0-9726 GCA_035762505.1 Candidatus Krumholzibacteriia bacterium | reverse complement strand
CTCGTGATCACGATCCACCAGGTAGTCGACACGCGGATAGCCGGGGACATCGAAGTACAAGCCCTGCGCCAGGATCTCCTCATAGGCGTGTGCTTCGCGCAGGCGCGCCGTCTCGGGCTCCACCAGTCCGCCCAGGTCGAGCACGCGCCGCTCAGAGTAGTACGCCAGATAACCGATGTCCGCCGCCGCCACGACGACGTCGGGCATGGAGTTGTCGTGCAGGTAACGCGCGAGGTCCGTCATCTTCGTCTGCAGGTCCTCGCTGAACGCGATCGAAGGCGGAAGCACGACGCGCGCATAGAAGGCGGCGTTCGCCGCCACCGCGATCGAGGCGGCCGCCGCGGCCGCGAGCACCGCCCTTCGCGGCGCGAGGCGGGACGCAACGCTCTCCAGCGCGCGCCAGCCCGCCACGCACACCATAGGTGTCATGAGCAGCAGATAGCGGGACAGGACCTGAATGTCGGCCGCCACGTAGGCGAGCGGCAGCGCGATCATCCACAGCACGGAGAAACGCAGCTCGCGGGAAAAGACCGCCGCGCGCCGCCGAGAGATCGCAAGGTCGACGACGAGGGCCAGCAGCGCGATCGCCTGCGTGCTCGCCACGATCTTCGCCACCGGGACGAAGTTCGCGAACAGCGCGACCGGATCACGCACCATCCCCCCGCTCTTGGCACCGGCGGTGTTGGGCAGGAAGCTTCCGATTTGCCACTTCGCGAACGCCAGCCACGGCACGAGCAACGCGCCCGCCACCAGCACGGCGGGCAGCACGACGCGCGCACGCGGACGCGGGTCGCGTGTCGCCGCGCCCACCAGGAAGACGGGAACCGCGAGGTACAGCTCCGGGCGGATGAGCGCCCCCACCGCCGCCGCCGCTCCGAAGCGGGCTGCGCCGGCACGGCTCTCATACGCGCCGAAGGAGGCGAGCATGGTGAGCGCCGCGGCCCAGGTGGCGGCGGACGACTCCATTCCCAGAGCCGACCACCGCACGAACCATGCGTCCGCCGCGAAGGCGAGCGTCGCAAAGAGGGCGATGCGCCGCGACGAGCCGAGCACGAGCAGGGCGCGGTGGACGACGATGAGCGCGGCCAGCGCGGCCAGCCAGGACAGGGCGCGGCTCGCGTCGACCAGCCCGCCGGCGCCGGCGACGAGCTTGCCCGCCGCAGCCAGCGCCATCACCCACAACGGACTGGTGGTGCCGAAGGAGACCTCTCCCGGGTTGAAGCTGTATTCGCCGCGCGTCATGATGTTGCGGGCGTACTGCACGTGGATGAACCCGTCGTCGGTGAAGCCGTGGCGAAGCGGCCACATCATCGCCACCAGCAGCAGCGCGGGCCACAGTCTGTCCTTCCACGGCGCGTTCATGCGCGCTCCTCCACGACCCGGTCCAGCAGGGCCGCCAGGGACGCCGCCTGGCGCGAACGCTCGAATTCGGGACGCTCCGACAGATCGTAGTGCGAATCGAGCGTACCCGCGCGGTGGCGCTCGTACATCCGTTCGATGGCGCGCGAAATGGCTGCGACGTCTTCCGGGTCCGCCCACTCCCCGCGCCGCAGCGACTCCACCAGGACACGCGCCTCGCCCGCCGGCGCGAGCGCCAGCACGGGACGGCGCAGGCCGATGTACTCGTAGAGTTTGCCGGGCACGAGGCCGTTGTAACGCGGATCGGCATGTTTGATCAAGAGCAGGACGTGCGCCGCGCGCTCGCGCCGCAGCGCCTCCGCGTGGGGAATGGAGCCCGCGAAACGCACGCACGCTCCCAGGCCCAGGCGCTCCAGCACACGCTCGTTCTCGTCCTCGCGCGCGCCGGCGAACTCCACGTCGACCCCGCCCTGCGCGTCCGGCCGGCGGGCGAGGAAGTCACGCAGCGCCTCCAGGAACGGCGCGGCGCTGCGTCGCTGCGTGAGCATGCCGGCGTGCAGGATGCGTATCGGTCCGCCAGGCGGCGGCGATAGCGCCGCGACGGCCGCCATCTCGCCGCCGTCGTAGCCGTTCGGAATCCGGGTCACGCGCGCCGACGGGCACGCGCGGCGCAGGAGTTCCTCGCTCCAAACCGTCGTCGCCACGACGTCGGCGCGCCCGCACACGGAGCGCTCCAGCCGGCGATGCAGCGCCGCGTGCGCGCGGCTCGGCACGTCGAGCAGGTGAAGGTTCATCCAGGGGTCGCGGAAGTCCGCCACCCACGGCAGCCCGCTGCGACGCTGCACCGCGGCGGCCACGAGGTGCGCGGTCTCCGGCGGCGACGTCGAGTAGAGCGCGTCGAACCCGCCCGAACGGATCTCTTGCACGGCGGCCCGCACCGCGAACGAGTACCAGCCGACATAGCTGTCCGGGATCAGGACGGCGGCCGCGACGCGGCGCAGAAATCCGAAGCGGCGCGAGGAGCGCTTCTGCGCCCCGGCGGCGCCCCGGCGCAACACCGCCTGCCCACTCCACGTGTCGGTGCGCACAACCCGGGTGCCGGGCGGGACGCGCTCGAGCAGGCTCTCGTCGCGGATCCAGAACGCGTCGCCGCGCGGTGCGATCACGGTGACGCGCCATCCGTTCGCGGGCAGATGGCGCACGAAGGACAACGGGCGGTACACGCCGCCGCCGCCCATGGGCGGAAAGAACGGAACGATCATGAGGAGGTGCTTCACGCGACCCACCCCGCGACGGATGACAGGCGTCCGCCGCCCGCCACCTGCCTGAGCCGCTCGCGTTCGTCGGCCGACAGGACCCCGCTGCGCCGGATCAGGCGGAAGTAGATCCATACCGCGGCCGGCGCGAGCGCGAGCGTCACGACCAGCGGCACCCCCAGTGCGACGGCCGCGACGACCGGCGCGAACGCCGCCGCCCCGCACGCCAGGGACTTCCCGAGCGCAGCCAGGGCAACACTCATCCTCGGTCGCAGGGTCGCCAGCCGGAACGCGAGCACCGCCTGCACCAGGCACGCGCACACCTGCGCCGCGCCGGCGCCCTCGACCCCGAACGGCCGCGTCAGCACGAACAGACACGCGAGGTACACGCCCGCCCAGGCGAGATCGCAGTACAGCGCCGAGCGCACGCCCTCCACGGCCTTCATGATGGCGGTGAGCGGCGCCGTCATCGCGGTGAGCGGCACCGACGCCGCGAGCAGCCACAGCGTGGTGCGCGCGCCCGCGAACTCGCGGCTCGACGCAAGCTCGATGAGTGGAGCCGCGTACACGATGATACCCGCGCTCGCCAGCACCGCGAGTAGCACGCTCACTTTGAAGAAGGTGCGCATCGCCACTTCGAGCGCGTCGGGTCTCCCCTCGGCGTGGACGCGCGTTGCCTCGGGCTGGAAAGCCAGGACGGGGATGGCGATGAAGCGATTCGCCAGGCGCGCGACGCGCGACGCCACGTGAAAGAGGGAGAGCGCCTCCAGCGCCAGTACATTCGACAGCACCCAGCGGTCGACGTCCGTGAACGCCAGGGCCACGACGCTCAGACCCAGGGCGCTTCCCCAGTAGTGCAGATACCCGGCGCCCGCCTGCGCGGCCGCGGCGGTGGCGGGCGCGACCTCGCGCGCCATCGAACGGAAGTACCACGGCACGGCGACGAGCGTCGTCGCAAGAGACGTGACAGCGGTGATCTCGAAGAGATGGGTGAGCGTCAGGGTCTCGGCCGCCAGCGCCAGCCACACCACCTGGGCTGCCAGCGACGCGGTTTCGAACGCCGTCTGCGATCCGAACCGCCGCAGCCCGTTGAATCCGCCGTAGAGCACCAGCTTGATCGCCACCGCCATGGTGCTGACACCGAACCAGAAGAGCAACTTCGCCCATGGCTCGCCCGGCGGAACGTGCCGGAAGAACGTGCCGGCGAACGCGACCACGCCGGCCAGCAGCACCACGCACAAGGCAACCGTTGCGAGCAGCGCCGCAGCACTCAGCCCCAGGGCACGGGCGCGATTACGATGCGCCGCGTGCTCGGGGAGAAACCTCACGAGCAGCTGCGGGAATCCGTTCGCCGCCAGCATGGACACGAGGAGCGAAAGACCGCGCAGCGACGCAAACAACCCGAACGTCGCCATGGTGAGATTCGCGGCCAGGATCTTCATCTGCGCCAGCGTCAGCGCGGTGGCCACCACCGCCGAGACCGCGAGGGCCACGGCGTTGCCGAGGAAGCGGGAGCGCGGCTGCGTCATCGTCCGGCCCGCAGTGCCCGCAGCGCGGCGATGACCCGACCGGCGAAGCGCCGGCGACGGAGGATGCGGTAGCGATGCTCCATGCCGCCCAGGGATTCCTTGTACTCGATGAGCGAGCGCTTGCCGAGGCTCGCGCCGAGGTTGTAGTGCGCGAAACCGGACTGGCAGGCGTCACGGATGCAGCGGGCGTAGAGCAGCGTCCCCGCGTTCAGCTCGTCCCCGCGCGCGGACGCCATGCCGTACCAGGCGATGACCGAGCGTCCGTGGTACAGGTTGAGGTGGCCGCCAACGACCTCACCGGCGTGGGTGGCGAGGAAGAGCCGCACGCGTCCCCCTGCCCCGCGCCGGAACAGCTCGTGGAAGAGGCCCTCCGGGTGTCCCGCGCCGGTGTTCCAAGCGTCGAGCCGCTGCCGGTAGACCTCGACGAAACGGCGCACGTCGTCGTCGTCCGCCGCGGGCCGCACCTCCACCCCCTGCTCCTCCGCGCGGCGCACGCGCCGGCGGCGCGGCTTGTCGAAGCGGGCGTTCCACACCGCGTCGAATCCGCCCTTCAGATCGACGATGTGCGTCGTCGCCGTCTCGACGGCGGCACCGGGCTCCGGCGCGCCGTCGTGGAAATCCACCCAGCCGGCCTCGATCGTCCCGGGCCGCGCGAGCTCGCGGCGGAACGCATCCAGCAACACGCGGTCGACATCCGCCGCGGCGCTCACCGGGCCGCCGTAGGTGCCGAACGGGAGCGACCACGCCGTGCGGAACGGCCCGCGCCGCGACACGAAGAACGGCAGGAAGCCCCGCACCGTTCCGCCGTCGCTCGCCACGATGCAGCGCAGCGCCATGCGCGGGTACGCCGCGGCGAGCGACTCCAGCCAGACGCGGGTGTGGTAGAACGTGGCCCACGGCGCGGTATCCGCGAGCGGGTCGAGTTCCGGAGGCAGCGAATCGAGCACCGCGATGTTCATCGGCGCTCAGCCCGCCCGGTAAAAAGCGGTGATCCGCGTCACGGCGTCCGCCACGTCGCGCACGTCGTCCGCGGTCATGTCGGGAAAGATGGGCAGCGAAACGCAGCGGGAGTAGTAGTCGTCGCTGACCGGGAAACTCGCGTCCCGCGGGAGATAGGGGCGGAAGAAGGGATGCCGGTGCACGGGGATGAAGTGCACCGAGCTCCCCACGTTCTCCGCGCGCAGCGCCTTGATGAACTCGTCGCGCCCGATGCGCAGCGCGGCGGTCCGCAGCTGGATCACATACAAGTGCCAGGTGTGCCAGTTGCCCGGGCGCTCGCGCGGGAGCTCGATGGCGTCGCAAGGCGCCAGCGCCGCCGAGAGCGCGCCGGCGATGGCGCGACGCCGCGCGAGGAGATCATCGATACGCGCGAGCTGCGCGAGCCCGAGGGCGGCGTGCAGGTCGCTCAGATTGCACTTGTAGCCGGGCAGCTCCACCTCGTAGTACCAGGATCCCCGGTCGCTGTAGCGGCTCCAGCTGTCGCGGGACATGCCGTGGTATCCGAGCAGGCGCAGTTGCCGCGCGAGCTCGTCGTCATCGGTGGTGATGGCGCCGCCCTCCGCGGTGGTGAGGTTCTTGGTCGCGTAGAAACTGAAAGCGGTGGCGCGCCCGAAACCGCCGAGGAGCCGGCCCGCGACCTTTGCGCCGAACGAGTGGGCCGCGTCCTCGACGACGTCGATGCCGTGCCGGGCCGCGAGCGCCACGATCTCCTCGATGCGGCACGCCTGGCCTCCGAAATGAACGGGAAGCAGCACGCGCGTCCGCTCGCCGACCTGCGCGCGCACCGCATCCGGGTCCACGCACGACGTTTCGCGCTCGATGTCGGCCAGCACGGGTGTGGCCCCGGTGTGCAGGATCGCGTGCACGGTGGACGCGAACGTGATCGGCGACGTGATCACCTCGTCGCCGGGTCCGACCCCGAGCGCCTTGAGCGCGAGAAACATCGCCTCGCTGCACGAGCTCACCGCGACGGCGTTTCCGACAGCGCAGTAGTCCCGAACGCGGTTTTCGAACTCGACCGCCCGGGGTCCCGAGGTGAGCCAGCCCGAGCGCAACGCCTCGCCCACCGCGGCGATGTCGCTCTCGTCGACCGCGGCGCGGTAGAACGGGAGCGGCCGATCGCGCACCGGGGTGCCACCGGCGGCGGCGGGAACGTCTGCGGGGCTTGGTTTCGTCACGGCGTCTTCCGTCCCTCGCGCGCCGGCCGTGCGTCCTCGTGCAGGCGGGCGTCCGGTATGACGCGCTCCAGTTCGGCACGAATACCCGCGTCGTCCTCGTCCTCGGCCAGGCGCGCGAGCCGCGCCAGCGCCTCGAGCACGTCGACACCGGGAGGAAGGACCGGCCGCGCGCACAGGATGTGCGTGTGTCGCGACGGCTCCGCCACCTCGCCTTCCGCCACCAGTGCTTCGTGGAGCTTCTCGCCGGGCCGGAGTCCGGTCCATGCGATGCGGATGTCGGTCCCGGGCCGGAAGCCGTGCAGCGCGATCAGGTCGCGCGCGAGCTCCGCGATGCGAATCGGCTCTCCCATGCGAAGAATGAATATCTCGCCGCCCTCGCCCATGAGCGACGCCTGCACGACCAGCACGCACGCCTCCCGGATCGACATGAAGTAGCGCGTCGTCGCCTCATGGCTCACGGTCACGGGCCCGCCGGTGCGAATCTGCCGGACGAACAGCGGAACCACGCTTCCCCGGCTGGCCAGCACGTTGCCGAAGCGTACCGAGATGAGCCTGGGGGCGCCGGCCGGTCCGTTGCGCGCGGCCATCAGGTACTCGGCGAAGCGCTTGGTCGCTCCCATGACACCGCGCGGTCCCACCGCCTTGTCGGTCGACAGCATGACGACGCGTGCCACACCCGCCGCGGCGGCGGCATCGATCACGTTGAGCGTCCCCAGCACGTTGTTCTTCACCGCTTCGGCCGGGAACGCCTCCATGTAGTGGACGTGCTTGTGCGCCGCTGCGTGATACACCACGTCGGGACGAAAGGACTGCAGCGACCGCCGCAGCGCGGGCGCGTCGCGCACGTCGATGATGGCCGGCACGATGTCGCGTTCGGGATGAAGTTCGCGCAGCTCGCGCTCGATCTCGTAGATCTGATTCTCGCCCCGGCCCAACAGCACCAGGCGCGCGAGGCCGAAGCGCGCCACCTGGCGGCAGATTTCCCCGCCGATGGAGCCGCCGGCACCCGTCACCAGCACGGTCCGCCCCGCGAGGAAGGAGCCGATCTCGGCCTCGTCGAACTCGACGGTCTCGCGCCCGAGCAGGTCCTCGGGCCGCACGTCGCGGATCTGTTCCAGGTGCACCGGCCCCTTGACGATCTCGAGCAGTCCGGGTGCGATGCGATAGGGGATGGCGGCATCGCGGCACAACGACACCATGCGCCGCACGAACTCCCGGCCCGCCGACGGAACCGCGATCAGCACCTCGTCCGCGGCGCGCGCGCGCACCGCATCGGGAAGGTCCGCGGTGACACCCACGACCGGAACGCCTTCGACCACGGCGCCGCGCAGCGACGGGGCGTCGTCCAGAAAACCGAGCAGGGTGAACTGGTCGGGCGCGCGATTCGCGATCTCGCGGGCCAGCATGCGCCCGGCTTCGCCCGCGCCGACGATCAGGAGTTTTCTGGCCATGCTGGAAACTAACGCAGTACCGAGACCGGCTTCGTCACCGACGCTCCGCTGCCCGTTATGCGCACCAGGTAGTTGCCGCTTCCCACATACACGCCGCTCTGCGTGGTCAGGTCCCAGATGACCTGCCCCGGTGTATCGGCGTCCTGCGAGTGCACGAGCTCGCCCTCGATGGTGTAGATCGAGACGGTGACCGGACCGGTGATGTTCTCGATCTTGAGCGAGTCGTGGCCCTTCCGCCCGTAGACCGGGTTCGGGTACACGTAGACGCGGGACAGGTCCGTCGTCGTCGCGGCCGGTCCCGCGAGGTCCACCACCGAGAGCCCCCCCAGCGTCCCCACGTACAGCGTGTTCCGCGCGCGGTCCATCGCCAGCACCTGACAGTTGGCGTGGGCCAGCGGCGAGATGATGTCGAGCGGATACCGGAGCCCGGACAGCACGACGTATCCCGCCGCCGTGGTGTACGTGTCGATGTCGCCCTCCTGGTCGCGCGCGATGCGGTTGAGCCCGAGGTCGCTCGCGACCCAGAGATTCTCGTCACGGTCGAGCACGACATCGCGCACCTGATCGTTGAGAATGCCCGGGCTGGTGCCGTTGTAGGCCGGTATCTGGCGGGTGGTCCCGCCCTGGTGACGGTACAGACCGGAGGACGTCGCGATCCAGAGCACACCGTCGCTGCGCAGCGCGAGCGCGTTCACCTCCGCGGTGGCGGGGAGGTCGTCGCCGCGCGACACCGGCGTCGACCAGGCGTCGTTCGACGGGTTGGAAAGGTTCGTCCAGTCATACCCGCCGTGACCCCACACCTGGACGCCCACCTCGCGCAGCGCGACCCAGGCGAAGGTCGGGCCGAACTCCACATCCGTCACGTTGCCCGCCAGCATACGCGCGTCCTTCGCCGGGGTCATCTGGAACCACTCGCTCCGGTCACGGCGCAGTATCTGGATCCCCCACCATCCGTCGGCCGAATACAGCGCGTCCGAGAGGAACCAGCGGTTGCCCGCGGGATCGAGCACCGCGCGCTGCAGGTTCAGCGAGCCGAGCCCTTCGCCGCCTCCCGAGTGTATGGCGTTGCGCTGCCACACGTCGTTCCCGTATACCGCGTCGCGCCCGTCGTCGAGCGTGTCCAGGGGCTTGGGAATCGCCGGGGAAGAAAGCGTGCAGAACCACTTCAACCCGTCCGCATCCGCGAGCGTGGTGAGGTTCGCAAACTGGTTGGTCGGCAGCTCGCCGCCGGAACGCGCGGGGTTGTAGTTGACCCACTCGCCGGACGGCGTGAGCTTCCCCGTGTAGTAACTGCGGAACGACGCCCACATCGAACCGTCGATGTCCTGCGACAGCCGGATCACGTCGTTGGCGCCGGGTGTGTTGGGAAACACGTTCTCCATGGTGACGCCGTCGTAGCGGATGAGCCCCGGTCCCCGCCGGTCGAGGGGAACGATGCCGCCGTAGTACCTTTCGCCCGTCGGCGTCACCGTGAAGCCCTTCATGCGGTTGGCGCTGTTGCCGCCCGAGAAGCCGTAGCGCGCCAGCACCGAGTCCGCACGGAAGAGCGTCCAGGTCGCGCCCGCGCCGGTGTAGCGGTAGAAATTCCGCGTGGTTCCGCCCCACATGGTGGTTCCGTCCCAGAAGAGGGAGTGCATGGGATTGGTGGCCGGGCCGACGTCGGTCCACGAGCTGTCGCCCGGATCGAGACGCCATACGCCGTTGTTCGTTCCCACCCAGATGCGCGTGCCGTCCGTGCCCAGCACGTTGCTTTGCGCCGGGCCGCCGCTCGGCCGGCGCAGCAGGCCGAAACGATCCAGCACCGCGAGCCCGTTCTCCGTGGCCATGACCACGACCTCGCCGTCCGGGAGGACGTCCTTGACGTCGTCCGCGGGCAGTCCGTCGCGCGCGAAGTAGCGCGCGGAGGCGAAGTCGTTGCGAATCGTCCCCGCGCCGGGGGTGGCGCCGTAGACCA